>DASZMF010001121.1:0-5141 GCA_035552035.1 Candidatus Angelobacter sp. | reverse complement strand
AAGACCATCCGGTTCCGCAACATTACAATCAGTCTGTCATGCTGGAAGTTGCGGCAACCATTAACGCTGGATTATTGCAACGCACATTCCAGGCGCTGATGAAACATCATGACTCGTTGCGCACGCGCTTTGAGCGTGCGGGCGCAGATTGGCGGCAGCATATTGCTGCACCTGAAGACAACGTGCCGCTTCACGAGTTTGATCTGACAAATGTCTCCGGCACTGACCGTCGCCAGAAGTTTGAGACTGCGGTTGCTCAGCTGCAGGCCAGTCTTGACCTGAAGCAAGGGCCGTTATTCCGCGCCGCTCTCTTTCATTTTGGTTCCTCAGAGCCGGGCCGCCTTTTAATCATTGCTCACGCGCTGGTTGCAGACGGATTGTCCCTGCGTCTGGTGTTGGAGGATTTGCAGGTTGGATACAAGCAACTAGCCGAAGGCAAAGAAATTCAGCTTCCGCGCAAAACCACTTCTTACCAATATTGGGCCAAGAAGTTACATGAGCTCGCCAACTCCTCACGGCTCGAAGAGGAGAAAGCCTATTGGCTGGATCCGGCGCGCGCAGAGATTGTGGATCTGCCAGTGGAAATTGCCGGCATAGGAAGCACGGTGGATTCAACTGCCACGTTCTCCATCTCGCTGAATGCCGAGGAGACCCGCAGCATCTTGCAGGAAATCCCGAAAATCTACCATGCCCAGGTCAATGAAGTGTTGTTGACTGCGTTAACACAGGCCTTGAATCGATGGGCAAACACAGACAGGCTTCTGGTGGACGTGGAAGGACATGGACGGGAAGAGGCATTTTTCTCTGATGTCAGCCTTGCCCGAACAGTGGGCATGCTGGCAACCATGTCTCCTGTGTTGCTGCAGTCGCCACCTGAAGATGAGGCGGGAGACGCTCTAAAATCGATTAAAGAACAGATCCGGGGCGTTCCCAGCAACGGTCTTGGATATGGTTTGCTGCGTTATGGCAGCCATGATGCCATTACCTCCGACAAGTTAAAGACGCAGCCGCAAGCCGGCGTGCGATTCAATTATCTTGGACAGTTCGACCAGCCGCTGCAGAGTAATGCTGTCTTCACTCCTGTGCGTGAGCACGTGGCGCATGGGCATGACCCCAAAGCGTTACGCAGCCATCTATTTGAAGTCACCGCGTTCATTTTTGAGGGAAGGTTGCACCTTGACTGGGGTTACAGCAAAGTGTCCTTCCGGGGGCAGACCATTGAAAACCTTGCGAATGAGTTGATAGAGAACCTGCGCAAGCTGATAGAAGCTGCGCGCACAACAGAGAACGCGCAGTTCACGCCTTCAGATTTCCCGCTGGCATCATTAGACGACAAGCATCTTCAGGAATTGGAGTATGCTCTGGAGATCACTGACCAGTTCAGCGGAAAAGCGAATGGCGCAAATGGGAGAAATGGTCACAGCCATGAGACCCTGATAAAAATGGAAGATGTGCTGCGCCAGCACCCAGCAGTGTCTGACGTCAGGGTAACCGAGGATACTGCCTATCTGGTGCTTAAGCCGGGGCATCGGAAGCCTGCAAAGAAATCCATGGAGTTCGGCCTGTTCTATTTCGCGGACAGTAATGCCGAGTCCGACCAGGACAAGTATCGTCTGTATCTGGAAGGAGCAAAGTTTGCCGACCGGCATGACTTTAGCTCAGTGTGGACTCCGGAGCGCCACTTCCACCAGAAGGGCGGACTCTATCCTAACCCTTCTGTACTCAGCTCTGCTCTTGCCGTTTTAACTGGAAAGATTCAATTACGCGCAGGCAGCGTGGTAATGCCTCTTCATAATCCGTTGCGGGTAGCGGAAGAATGGTCCATGGTGGACAATCTTTCCCGCGGACGCGTGGGTGTTTCTTTCGTCTCCGGGTGGGTGCCGAATGATTTCGCTTTCTTCCCTGAACGATATGCAAACAAGCGCGAAGAAATGTTCCAGGGAATTTCTGAGGTGCAAAAGCTTTGGCGCGGCGGGAAGATGTCAACCCGCGATGGCGCGGGCAAGATGGCGGACATCGGTATCTTCCCAAGACCGATTCAGAGCGAGCTGCCTATCTGGCTTACCTGCAGCGGCAGTCCGGAGATGTTCACGCAAGCCGGCGAGCTTGGCTTCAACGTGCTCACCTCATTGCAGACCCAGCCGATCGACGAAGTAGCCGTTAAGCTGAAGGCCTATCGTGAGGCGCGCGCCAGGGCCGGACACGATCCGGAAACTGGACATGTTTCCATGATGATGCACACCTTTATTGGACAGAACAAAGAAAAAGTCCTGCAAAAAGTGCGTGGGCCGCTCTCCAATTTCCTCCGTTCACACCTTGATTTGATCAAGACGTTTACCAAGAGCCTGGAGATTGAGGCAGGACTGGACAAACCTGAACTGATTGATTCAGTGGTCGGATTTGCCGTTGAGCGTTATTACCGCACTGCTTCGTTGATTGGAACTCCGCAAAGCTGCATCCCTATGATTGAACGCCTGAAATCCATTGGTGTGGATGAGGTCGCTTGCCTGATTGATTTTGGTGTGGATGTGGAGTCAACGCTGGAAAGCCTGATTCACCTGGATGAATTGAAACAGTTGTGTCAGAAAGCATCTGGCGCCGCTGGAGAAGCGGACGTGGAAACAGTGCTCATTGCCTTGCTTCAGCAGAAAATGCCATCCCAATCCCTACCCCGCCTGGCTATAGTTGAAAGCCTGCCTGTGCGAGAGGAAGAGATTTTGCAAGGGAACAGCCTGGCCCAGCGAACAGCATAATCAAGGGTTAGTGATGACGCTGCTTTGGGAAGGGTGCCGCTGCCAAAAGCAGACAATCGAAAAGCAGAACTGTTTCTCCCCGTCATTCGTCTGACGACCCAATTCACCAAGGAACCCCAAAAATGAAGAATGTAGAAGACATATATCCTCTTTCTCCCATGCAAGAAGGGATGATGTTTCATACCCTGTATGCACCGGGATCCGGGGCTTATGTTGTTCACATTAGCTCCCGCATTCAAGGCAATCTCAACATTGCCGCTTTTAAACGCACATGGCAGAAAATACTTGAGCGGCATCCCATATTGCGCAGCGCTTATCTTTGGGACAAAGTCGACAAGCCACTCCAGATAGTCCGCAATGAAGTTACGCTGCCGTGGTATGAGCCTGACTGGCGCGATCTGCCTGCAGAGAAACAGGAACAACAACTGCAGGATTATCTGTGGTTGGAGCATGGCCGTGGTTTTGACTTGTCACAGGCGCCGCTGATGCGCATGGCACTGATCCGGCTGGGTGATAACAGGTATCAATTTGTCTGGAACTACTCCCATTTGCTGCTCGACGGATGGTCAGTGCAGATTATTTTTGAGGAGCTCTTTGCCTTTTATCAGGCTGATTCCGAAGGACGAACATTGAACATGCCGCGCCCGCGGCCTTACCGCGATTTTATTGCCTGGATGCAGAAGCAGGACAAGGTGAAAGCTGAGATGTTCTGGCGCGACACACTGAAAGGCTTCTCTGTTCCCACGCCATTACCGGTTGAAACAGAGGAACTCTCCGGCACGGGGCCGCAGCATTTGGAGCTTGCCATTGAAGTTGACCGGCAAACGACCGCCAGATTACAAACCCTGGGACGCCAGCACCGAATTACTTTAAATACCTTTATTCAGGGAACATGGGCCTGGTTACTGGGCCGCTACAGCGCCATGGAAGAGGTTGTGTTTGGAGTTACGGTTACCGGACGTCCTGTTTCGCTGCGCGGCGTGGAATCAGTGGTTGGGTTGCTGGTAAATACGTTGCCCATGCGCGTAGCTTTGAACCATGATGAATCGCTGCTGAATTGGCTCAGGAAGCTGCAGGACCACCAACTTGAAATCCGGCAGTATGAAGCCAGTTCACTGGTGGAAGTAAAAAGTTGGAGTGAAGTTCCAGGAATGCTGCCGCTATTTGAGACTTTTGTAGTTTTTGAGAATCATCCGGTGGCCACAGGAATTCAGAAACTGCACGGAGACCTGCATTTTCTTTCCAGCCGTGTATTTGAGAGCGCCGCATACCCACTTACGCTGCTGGCCGAACCCGGAGAGCAGATGCGCTTGCGCATGATGTATGACAGCAGCCGTTTCAGTTCTCCGACTGTGACGCGGATACTGGACCAGGTGAGGAACGTGCTGATCAACATGGCGGCCAATCCTGAGCAAGATATCAGTGGTCTGGCCTTATTAAGCGGGACGGAACGCAGACAACTACTCATTGAGTGGAACCAGACGCAGGCATCGTATTCGCAAGATAAATGCCTGCCCGAGTTGGTTGAAGAGCAGGCCGCGCGAACGCCACTAGCGCTGGCAGTTATCAGTGAACAAGGGAATTTGAGTTATAAGGAACTGAACGAACGAGCCAATCAGCTGGCCCATTATCTCAGGGCACTAGCCATTGGGCCGGAAGTGAGAGTAGGTGTTTGCGTGGAGCGCT
Source organism: Candidatus Angelobacter sp. (assembly GCA_035552035.1). Lineage (GTDB taxonomy): Bacteria > Acidobacteriota > Terriglobia > Terriglobales > Acidobacteriaceae > Angelobacter. Next base: position 702 of record DASZMF010001121.1, on the reverse strand, counting down.
CACTGGAAATGATCGTGGGGATTCTGGGCGTGCTGAAAGCCGGCGGATCCTACGTACCCTTGGATCCAACGTATCCCTCCGATCGATTGACTTATATGCTGGAGGACTCTCAGGCGCGGGTGCTTCTGACCCAGCAACGGCTGTACCCGCAACTGCCAGCATTTTCCGGAACGGTGGTTCAGTTGGACAGCCAATGGCCGTCGATTGCGCAGAACAGTTCGCAAAACCTGGCTAGAATCGCCGCTCCAGAAAACCTGGCTTATGTCATTTATACTTCAGGGTCTACGGGCAAGCCGAAAGGTGTTTCCATCTGCCATCGCAGTGTGGTCGCATTTTTGAACTGGGTACATCAGGTGTTCGCGAAAGATGATCTGGCCGGAGTACTGGCATCAACCTCGATTTGTTTCGATCTCTCTGTATTTGAAATTTTTGCTCCGCTCAGTAGCGGCGGCCTGGCCATAGTGGTGAAGAATGCTTTGGCTCTGGCTGAATTGCCAGAGGCAATAGCGTTGCAGGTGAAGCTGATCAATACAGTTCCTTCCGCCATGCGGGAATTGGTTCGGATGAAAGCCGTGCCAGTTTCGGTGCATATTGTGAATCTGGCTGGCGAAGCTCTCCCTGCTAATCTGGTGCGAGAGATCCATGCAGAAAGTGAGATAAAGAAGGTCTTCAACCTGTACGGGCCTTCTGAAGACACTACTT
>DASZMF010001120.1:0-3859 GCA_035552035.1 Candidatus Angelobacter sp. | reverse complement strand
TCCGTTATCCAGTTTAACGGTGCTGCTGGCTGAACTGAGAACTGAGGCCTGTGCATTTCCTTCTGCCGAAGTATTCAATGTCACGCCCTGCATGCCAATCACGCCGCGGCTGGAAGAGTTGAGTGCGCCGCCTGCTCCGTTTCCATAGCCATTGGCTGAACCTGTAACTGGGGCGGAATTGCCCATGGTGTTGGATCCTGGCGCGCCGCTGCCACCGCCGCCCATTGGCGTGGAGGCTCCTGTGCGTCCACCTCCCATGGAATTGCCGCCGCCCATGCCTGAACCCATGCCAGTTCTATCGTCTGCGCCCATGGGAGTAGATACCTGCGGAGGCGGCGCAATGGCCTGGATCACGCCGCTGAATACCAGTTCCTGTCCATCTTTGCCAACGGCTTTCTCGAAGACCAGGCCGAGCCGTGATTCCGCGTTCTCTTTGGTCTTTGGTGTTGCCTCGGTTACGTGGCCCACTACCTTGGATCCCTTGCGCATCACAATCTGGCCGTCGCCCGTCTTTAAATCCTGCGCCAGACGGGCGCTGATTTCATCCCCAGACTTTGCTTTCTTTGTGTCGATCGCCTTGGTAAGTTCAGCTTGCAGCGTGGCGCCCACGTTCAATGTATGAGACGAACCTTCTGCGCCGGCTGCCGCACCCGCTTGCGGGGCCTGGCCAGCGGGCTGGGCGATGGCACTTACCGCCAGCAGGCAGGCGGCCGTTGTGGCGATCAAAAATTTGTTCATCATCATGATTCAATCCTCTCGTTACTTCTTAAAAATAGTAGGAAAAATCGGGCCTTGCCAATGCGTGTAAAACAGGATTTTTAGAGACGGAGGCCTTTCGGCCACGGAACAATCCTGTATTTTTTGAGATGCAATCTTACAAAAAAGCGTTTATTTCCGATATAACTTAATCATACCCAAGGAGTTACATCAATACAGAGATTTTCTCCCGGTTGTTTGTCAAACGGCCCTTGCTCGCCAGCGGATTTCCAGCATGATTTCCGAACCATGATTTCACAGACTTATGGATTTCACTGACTATGGATTTCCAGGACTGATGATATCTTTTAAAAAAGGGGAACAGTATTGAGCACACAGGAAAAAGTCCTGATCGTGGAAGACGAGGAGAACGAGCGCTCAGGATTGGCCGAACTCATCTCGGCCTGGGGATATCGCACGGATACCGCCCGCGACGGACTGGAAGGCTTGGAAAAAGTGGCCACATGGTCACCCGGCATTGTTGTGACTGATTTCAGAATGCCGCGCATGGATGGCATGGAGCTTTTGCAGCGCCTCTCTGACCAGCCACAGCAGATTGCCGTGGTGTTGCTTACAGCGCAGGGCAGTATTGATGTGGCCGTGGACGCGATGAAAGCCGGAGCTTATGACTTTATCCAGAAGCCGGTAGATCCCGCACGCCTGAAACAGATTCTGCAAAACGCCACGCGCCAGCGCGGAACCGCGATTGAACTGGAAGTAACCAAACGCAAGCTGCGCGATACCGGCCTCTTTGGCCATATGGTGGGCTCGTCGCGCCCCATGCAGGAAATTTTTCATCTCATAGAGATGGTCGCGCCCAGCACGGCGTCTGTGCTCATCACCGGAGAGAGCGGCACCGGCAAAGAGATGGTGGCCCAGACGATTCACGATATGAGTCCGCGCAAGAACAAACCGTTCGTCGCCATCAACTGCTCGGCGATTCCAGAAACGCTGATTGAAAGCGAAATCTTTGGCCATGAAAAAGGCGCGTTTACCGGGGCCATGGAGCGTCGCGCCGGCTGCTTTGAACTGGCGGAAGAAGGCACGCTGCTGCTGGATGAAATCGGCGAAATGCCTGCGGCCACACAAGCCAAACTGCTGCGCGTTTTAGAAGACCGCAAGCTGCGCCGGCTGGGCAGCAAGGTAGAAACCCCGGTTGACGTGCGCGTGCTGGCTGCAACCAACAAAGTTCCGGAAGACGCTGTGGCCAAAGGCGAGTTGCGCGGCGATCTTTATTACCGGCTGAACGTTTTCAATATTCACCTGCCGCCGTTGCGCGAGCACAAAGAAGATATTCCGGCGCTGGTGGATTCCTTGCTGGCAGACATGAACGCCAAACATGGCAGAAGCGTGGGCGGCGTGAGTGAAACCGTGCTGCAGATGCTGCAAAACCATAACTGGCCCGGCAATGTTCGCGAAGTGCGCAACACCATGGAACGGGCCGTGATTGTTTGCGACACCCCGCTGGTTGAGCCGCGCCACCTGCCTCCGAACTTTGGCAACGCCGGCGTGAAAATTGCCGCGAGTGATGGTGAAGGCCTGCGGCTGGAAGTTGGCACAACGGTAGGCGACGCGGAAAAAATGCTGATCCTGAAGACGCTGGCCGCCAGCAATAACAACAAGACGCGCGCCGCGGAAATTCTGGGAATCAGCCTGAAGACGTTGCACAATAAGCTGAAGGAATACGGCAGCGCTGCCGCGCTCTCCAGCGAATCTGCAAACTGAAATCTTTTTGCGATTGCCGGATAGCTGACTGCGCACGCTGACTTTGCGAACGCTAACTTAAAGACTGAAGGCTTCATAGTTTAAAGGGCTCAGGCCCGGAGTGATTCATGCCCACCTTGCGCTTGAAAACCAAGCTGGTCTTCGCCATCACAGGCATGGTGGTGGCGATTGTGGCGACTCTCTCCACGCTCTATATCTCTGAAGTTGTGCATCAGCGCATACAGCAGGTTTATGCCGTTGCTGACGTCACCAAACTCCACATTTATGCCGTCGCAAAACCTGCGCTGGCGGTGGACCTGAGCAGCACCAAGATTGACGTCAACGACCCTAAGCAACTGGAAAGCGCAGTCCAGGACCTGCTGCAGGGCGACCCCAGCATGACCGCGCTGCAGGAATCAGTGACCGGCGACTCGCCCGACATTCTGGATGCGTGCATTGTGGATGCCAGGGGTCTTGCGCTGCTGCATACCAATCCCGCATTGCAGGGCACAGTTGTTTCGCCGCGCCCGGATTTTAAAAATATGTTGCATGCCGGCATCCGCGAGCAGTACCGGCTGATTTATGGTCCGGCCCGCACCTATGACGTGCGTCTGCCTTTGATTCACACGGCCACGGGCAAGCCTTTTGCTGAAGTGCGCGTAGGCATTGACACCACGCTTTTAAAAGACAGTTTGAAGCCGCAGATCAAACAAGCCCTGATTTTTGCCGGCACCGCCATTATCTTTAGTTTGATCCTGGCAGCGGGTCTTTCGAATCTCGCGCTGCGTCCGCTCTCTGCCATCAGCCAGCGACTGGACTTGATCAGTTCCGGCAAGGCGGAGATGGTGGGAGCGCCGTCCAAACGCTCTGACGAATACGGCACGGTCTCAACCAAGATTGAACGCCTGGGCCGACAGATGCGCGACGTGAAAGAGGTCTTCTCTGCTCTGAAGGAAAATCTGGACCAGATGATGGCCAACCTTCAAGACGGCGTGATGCTCTTTACCAGCGACTTTAACGCAGTGCTGGTCAGCGCATCGACTGAGCGCTTTATCGGCAAGCCGCGCGGCGACATGCTGGGCCGCCATCCTTCAGAAATCTTTTCAAAAAATTCCAAGCTGGGCCGCGTGATTATGGATGCCTTCAATTCCCGCGAGGCCATCGGCCAGCAGGAAATTGAAGATGAGCAGGGACGGCACATACAGGTTGCGCTGGACTTTATTGAAGAACGCGGCGAACGCATTGGGGCTCTGCTGACGCTGCGCGATGCCGAGTCTGTCCACCGGATTGAAGATGAGATTGAGCTTTCGCGAAGGCTCTCCGCCATTGGGCGGCTTACCTCTGGCGTGGCGCATGAAGTAAAGAATCCGATCAACGCCATCGTCGTTCACCTGGAAGT
>DASZMF010001119.1:0-2409 GCA_035552035.1 Candidatus Angelobacter sp. | reverse complement strand
ATCCAGGCGTGGCCGCTTCGCAGTTAATAATTCCACGAGCAGTAAGTAAAAATTGGACCCTTTACGGTACAGAGTAAGGCGCCATCTTTGTCTTCTTTGCAATCGGCCTTATCGAGCTGTATATCCGGGAGATATTTCTGCCATCGGCCATTACGCTTTTGCAGGACATACGACTGCCCGTGACCACACATGCCACCGCAAATAAAGTCCGCCTCAACGAATGCGATGGTCTTATCTGAGTTGAAGCCAACTGCTGAGAAGCGGCGAATACCCTTGCCGTGGGTCAGAGTCCAATTGAAGCCGATAGGGTCAGGCTTCTGAAGGTCTTTTATTTCTTTTGGAGAAAGCAACTTGTAGGCAGACTTCAGCTTGAAAATTCTCTGCAACTGCCAGATGCTCTCATTGACCCTTTTATAGTCTGCGATTGCGGCGTCAACCAGCTCGTCTGAATGCGAGTCCAGGCAGTCCTTGAAAGGCAGCGTTGTATCGCCAATGAGCAGCTCTCCTTTTGCATGGTCAAGGGCCAACGCTGCCGCGTATACCTTGTAAGCTTCCTGAACGTCATAAGGTTTTGGTATGGATTCTGGAGCGGACTGCGCGGACACAACGATTGCCATGAACAACAATCCAAGATTTCGCAGCACTTGTTTCGGCTCCTGCGGTTGTAGATATAAGGGAACTATATCAAATAATTGTATGGCGTTATATTTCGCTATTGATTCGTAGGCGAACAATTGGTATTGTGCTTTATCCAAGAAGGAACGGGGCCGGATGGGTGGGGTTACCAACTGGATAGCATGCTGGTGAATCAGCTTTAGAAGTCTGCGATCCGCTGCCAGCAAAGACGATGCTAGCGAAGACCTGGAATTGCATGGATGGCTCGAAACTCAAGAGTTTTGTAACCCTCTGCCGAGGCTTGGGTCGCATTGGGTGCTCTTGGGTTGAATTGGGTCAAAATGGGGGGGAGGGGTACTGGATTGCCAAAATCGCCGGAATTGCCAAAACTGTCGATGGAAGAATCTCGTCTTTCGCGCCTGCAGCTTTAAAGATGGATTCAGGGCTGTATAATCACCCGTTTTACCGAACGTTCTTCCGAATTATGAGGTGCCATCCGATGAATCGACTTTTTGTATGCTTTGTTGTCCTTCTTGGTTTTGCCGCCACCGGCTTTGGCCAGTCATCCGCGCCGTGCACTTTGAGCGACCACACGGAATACAACAAGAAGATCAAAGAGTTCACCACGGAAACTTTCTTTTCCACGGAACTGGTGGACCATCTGCCATTGAGTTCGTGCGTGCCTGCGCCGGATGCGTTTCTGCACCACATTATTGGCGCGCCGGACATACTGGATTACACCAAGCAGATTAATGACTACATGCGGCTGCTGGCGTCGAAGAGTCCGCGGGTGAAGCTGTGGAGCATTGGCAAATCTGAAGAGGGCCGCGAGATGATTGTGGTGGCCGTGAGCGACGAAGCGAACATGGCGAAGCTGGATCGCTATAAAGAGATTACGGCGAAGCTGGCTGATCCGCGTGGGTTGAGTGAAGCGGACGCGCAGAAGCTGATCGCCGAAGGCAAGCCGATCTACTGGGCTGATGGCAGCATACACTCGCCAGAAACGGGCGCACCGGAGATGCTGATGGAACTGGCCTATCGGCTGGCTGTCGAAGATACGCCGTTCATACAGAAGATACGCAAAGATTCAGTTGTGCTGATTACGCCGATTGTGGAGGTTGACGGCCATGATCGGATGCTGGATGTTTACCTGCAGCACAAAAAGCATCCGGACCAGGCGCCGTATCCGCTGGTGTGGTGGGGGCATTACGTTTCGCACGACAATAATCGCGACAATCTGGGCATAAGCCTGGCGCTCTCACGCAACATGGTGAAGACTTTTCTAAACTGGCACCCCACGGTGATGCATGACCTGCATGAGTCCGTGCCGTATCTATATATCTCAACCGGCACCGGGCCATACAACGCGTGGCTTGACCCAATTGTGATCAGCGAGTGGCAGGAGATGGCTTACAACGAGATTCAAGAGATGACCAAGCGCGGCGTGGTGGGCGTGTGGACGCATGGCTTCTATGACGGCTGGGCGCCGAATTATCTGCTTTCGATTGGCAACAATCACAATGCGATTGGCCGCTTCTATGAGACGTTTGGCAATGGCGGCGCGGACACGCGGGTGCGCACGCTGAGGCCGCCGGATACGAGCAGGGAGTGGTACCGTCCGAATCCTCCGCTGGCTAAGGTGAAATGGTCTGCGCGCGATAACATTAATATGCAGGAGAGCGCGATTCTTTTTGGCATGAATAATCTGGCGAGCAATGGCCAGAAGTTCCTGAACAATTTTTATCTCAAGAGCAAACGCGCGACGGAAAAAGCACGGACTGAAGGGCCCGCGGC
>DASZMF010001118.1:0-6214 GCA_035552035.1 Candidatus Angelobacter sp. | reverse complement strand
GAAGCATTCTCACAAGCTTACGCTTGACCTTTATGAGGCGAGCAGGAAATTTCCGAAAGAGGAAATGTTTGGTCTGACTTCACAGTTACGCCGCGCGGCAATTTCAATTGGAGCGAATTTGGCCGAAGGCTGTGGGCGAAGAACAACTCCTGAGTTTGCACGGTTTATCAGGATTGCCATGGGATCTGCGAGCGAGCTTGATTATCACTTATTGCTCTGTCGCGATTTCGGATTTTTAACAAATGAGTTTTACGATCGCACTGCAAAAGAATTAACCACGGTGCGAAAGATGCTTTTTGCGCTGCTGACAAGCGTTGAAAATCAAATACAAGCGAAGGCGCTTGCAGCAAAGGGCTAAGTACCAAATACCAAGTACTGCGACCATTGAGTTTGTGGTATTACGCAATTCCATGGTAGCTTCAGTCAAATAAAGGATAAAGACAAAGTTGGCAAAATCACTCGTCATTGTCGAATCGCCCGCCAAGGCGAAGACTATCAATAAATATCTTGGCAAAGACTTCGAGGTGGAAGCCTCGCTTGGTCATATTAAAGATCTGCCGAAGAGCCAGCTGGGTGTTGACCTGGAAGGCGACTTCACGACTGAATATGTCGTGATCCCTGGCAAAGAAAAAGTTGTGGCCAAGCTCAAGAAGATGGCCAAAAGCGCTTCCGCTATTTATCTGGCGCCTGACCCGGACCGCGAAGGCGAAGCCATTGCTGCGCACCTGGAAGAAGAACTCACTGAGGGCCTGACCAAGAAGCAGAAAAAGGATGGCATTCCGGTTCGTCGTGTCACCTTCAATGAAATTACCAAGAAGGCCGTACTTGAGGCCTTCCAGCATCCGCGCGATATCGACCGCAATCTGGTGGACGCGCAGCAGACGCGCCGCGTGCTTGACCGCATTGTGGGCTATCAGGTCTCGCCGCTACTGTGGGACAAAGTCCGTCGCGGCCTTTCCGCAGGACGCGTACAGACCGTCGCCCTGCGCCTGATTGTGGAGCGTGAGCGCGAAGTCAAAGCGTTCGAGAAAAAAGAATACTGGACCATTGACGCGAATCTTGTTCCCGGCAAAACCGGCGTCTTTGACGCGCGCTTTGTGGGCCGGGGCGACGAGAAGACCGAGATCCCCAACGAGGAAGAATCCCAAAAGATTACTTCAGCGCTGGAGAAGGCTGACTGGTCTGTCCGCAATGTAGAAAAGAAAGAGCGTCGCCGCAGTGCTGCTCCGCCGTTCACCACCAGCAAGTTGCAGCAGGATGGATCGCGCAAGCTCCGTTTCAGCGTAAAGCGCGTGATGATGATTGCGCAGCGCTTGTATGAAGGCGTTGAGCTGGGCGACGAAGGCTCTGTCGGCCTCATTACTTATATGCGTACGGATTCCGTGCGGGTATCGAATGACGCGCTGACGGAAGTGCGCGAAGCGATTGCCGGCTCTTACGGCAAAGAATTTCTGCCGGAAAAGCCAAACGAGTACAAGTCAAAGAAAGCGGCGCAGGAAGCGCACGAAGCTATCCGACCAACAGGAGTGGCGCGCCATCCTGACGAGATCAAGAAGTATCTCCAGGAAGACGAATACAAAGTTTACAAACTCATCTGGCAGCGCTTTGTGGCTTCGCAGATGATGCCCGCGGTCTTTGACCAGACCAGCGTCGATATTGAAGCCAAGAACAAAGCGGAATCATTCACGTTCCGCGTGACTGGATCGGTGCTCAAGTTTGAAGGCTTCCTCAAAGTCTACGAAGAATCGAAAGACGCGAAAGACGAGGAAGACGAAGAGCTCAAGCATAAGCTACCGGCGCTGGAAGTGGGCCAGAAGCTCACGCTGCGCGAACTGAAACCAGAGCAGCACTTCACTGAGCCGCCTCCGCGCTTCAATGAAGCGTCACTGGTGAAAGAGCTGGAAGAGCGCGGCATTGGCCGGCCTTCAACCTATTCCACGATTATCTCCACCATCGTGGAGCGCCAGTATGTGCAGAAGATTGGCGGCAAGTTTATCCCCACTGAGACCGGTCTCGTCGTGACTGATTTGCTGGTAAAAAACTTTGAAGAGATCTTTGATCCTGCTTACACCGCGCACCTGGAAGAAGAGCTGGACGAGATTGAAGAAGGCAAAGAAAAGTGGACTGACGCGCTGGGCAGCTTCTATAAAAAGTTTGAGAAGGACCTCCGCTACGCTGAGAAGCACATGGAAAATGTGAAGCGGATGGAGAAGCCCACGGACGAAAAGTGCGAGCGCTGCGGCTCTCCGCTGGTGCTTAAGTGGGGCAAGCACGGCTCTTTCTACGCCTGCAGTTCGTATAAGAAAGATGATCCGGAAAGCTGCACGTTCACCAAAGAGAATCCGGTCAACCTGCCGGATTTTGATGGCGCGGAAATGCCGGAGACTGGCCAGGATGAGTACTGCGAAAACTGCGGACGCGTCATGGTCCTGAAGCGCGGGCGCTTTGGCCAGTTCATGGCCTGCACCGGCTATCCGGATTGCAAGACCACGCGCCGGCTCGACCAGGGCAAGCGCGTGCCAGACGTTCCGCTGGAAGAGCTCTGCCCCAAGTGCAATCGCAACCTGGTGCTGCGCCACGGACGTTACGGCGAATTTATTTCCTGCAGCGGTTATCCGGACTGCAAGTACATCAAGCAGAATTTTATTGGCGTGAAATGCCCGCAGTGCGCGGATGGCGACCTGGTCGAGAAGAAAGCGCGCAAGCGTGGCAACACCTTTTATGGCTGCTCAAATTATCCGAACTGCGAATTTACGTCGGCCTACAGGCCAGTGGCGGAAGCGTGCCCGCAGTGCGCCAGCCCGTATATGATTGAGAAGCATTTGAAAACGGGATCTCTGCTGGTCTGCCCGAATAACAACAAGAAATCGACCGAGGAAGAAGACCAGCCCAAGCCGCGCAAACGCGCCAAAAAAGGCAAAGCCGCGGAAGAAGCCGCGCCGGCGGCAGCGGTTATCAAGTGCGATTATTCGCGGTCCATTCCTACGCCGGAATGGGTAACGCAGCAGCAGGCAGAAGCGGCAGCACAGAGAGAAGCTGTTTAAAAAAACAGGAGAGCACGACGCATGGCGAAGGCAAAACCAGAAGAAGCACAACTGATCCTGCAGATGTACGATCTACGCAGAGAGTCCGTGATGCGTGCGGCAAGAAAGTATGTTGTGTCTGAAATGTGGCCGCTGAGCTATGACGAATTTAAGACGGTCATCACCGGCTACGGCACTGAGCCAAATGCGTATTTTCGCCAGGTAATGACTTACTGGAACATGGTTTGCGCCATGGTGCTGCGCGGCGCTGTGGGCGAACAGCTTTTTTATGAAACGCAGACCGAACCTTATTTCTTGTGGGCCAAATTCGGCGAGCACATTGCCCAGGCAAGAAAAGACCAGATCGATCCGGAATTCCTCTCGCACATGGATAAGCTCATGTCGAAGCCGGCAGCCAAAAAGCGAGTGAAGGCCCTGCGTGAACGTATAGCGGCACGCGTGGCCCACGGAGCCCATGCAGCAGCCGCTAAGGCCGGCAAATCATAAAGCTGGAGTTTAGTGATGTTTGAACTCGATCAGCTCGTTACGGATTGTCGCGCGGCACTGAAAGAAGGCATGCCGCAGAAGGCCGTGCAGGAAGTAGTCGCGCGAGCTGTTTCCAATCCCAGAGAAGTACTCCTCGCCCTGGGTGAGCCGCAAAAAGCAGAAATGCAGACGCTCTACCGCTCAGACGATCTCACCATCCTGAACGTGATCTGGGCGCCGTGGATGAATCTGCTGCCGCACAATCACCAGATGTGGGCCATCATTGGCCTCTATACCGGACGCGAAGATAATATTTTCTGGCGGCGCGTGCCAGGGAACAAAGGTCTTATCGAAGCCGCAGGCGCACGTGCTTTGCGCGAGAAGGATGCTGAGCCGCTGGGGCGTGACATTATCCACTCAGTGAGCAATCCAATTCCCAAGCTGACCGGCGCTCTACATGTTTATGGCGGAGATTTTTTTGCGGCGGACCGCAGTGAGTGGGACGCTGAAACTCTGCTGGAGCAGGAATGCAACGGCGCAAAAATGGTGGAGCGGTTTAAAGAGGCTAATGCACTGCTGAAAACTTCCTGAGCAGCCTTGTTCCTGCCGCAAGTCATCTGACTCTTATCTGTGAAAAGCTGTTTTAAAAAAGCCTAAGAAATATATTCCCTGATATATGGGTCTTCCACTTTTCCCAGCTCGTGGGCATTGCCTTCAAATACGGCTTTGCCTTCGCGCAAAATCATAAAACTGGTGCTGATGTCGCGTGAGGGCATGCCGTCAGAGGATTTCATGTGCTTGCTGCCGGGATCATAAAAGTGGCTGGCCAGAGTGAAACCATCCTGTAGGCGATGGCTCACCATCAGCGCGCTGGTCTTGTAAACGTCACGCTGCTTCATGATCAATTCAATAATCGTAGTTGAGGTAATGGGATCGAGGCCGCCGGTGGGCGAGTCATAGAGAATCACCTCAGGCTGCGTGATAATGGCGCGGGCAATGCCCACGCGGCGGCGCATGCCTCCGGAAAGCTCTGCGGGAAAGCGGTCAATCGCGCTCTCCAACTCCACAAAGCTCAGCGCCTCACGCACGCGCTTTTCCACCTCGGCCTCAGGCAGATGTTCTTCCATGAGCCGGAACGCCACATTGTCGCGGACGTTCATGGAATCAAAGAGCGCGCTTTCCTGGAAAACCATGCCCACCTGGCTGCGCAGATCGAACAGCTCTTCTTCTGTCATGGTGGTAATGTCATGTCCCAGCACATAGATGTGCCCGCTATCGGGCCGGATGAGCCCAAGACAGAGCTTCAGAATCGTGCTCTTGCCCGAACCGGCAACGCCCAGCACAACCTTGGTTTCACCGCGCCGGAGATCAAAAGAAACACCATCGAGCACGGGAATATCTTCAAAGCCAATGGAGACATTTTCAAAGATGATTGCCTTGTGCACCGTGTCAGGAGACTTGGGGTCAATCGGCGGCATGGCGTTGTCCAGTGGAGTCATGGTGTCAGCTCAGCGTATGGTCAGCTCAGAGTAATGATCAGTTGTGTGAGCACAGCATCAACCGCCAGGATCAGCACAGACGAAACAACCACCGCCTGCGTGGTGGCGCGGCCCACGCCCTGCGTGCCGCCCTTGGTATTCATTCCGTAGAAACATCCTACCGTGGCAATGATAAAACCAAACACCACGGGCTTAATCAGGCCGGTGATTACGTCATTGTAGTGCAGTGCCTGGTAAGCGCTGTTCCAGTACTGCGTGCTGTCCAGGCCAAGCATGGATACGGAGATGATCCAGCCGCCAATCAATCCCAGCAGGTCGGAAATGATAGTAAGAAAAAACATCATGAAAATGGTGGAGAGCACGCGCGGCGTGACCAGCTTTTTATATGGATCGGTGCCCAGGGCGCGCATGGCGTCAATTTGTTCGGTCACGGTCATGGAGCCAAGTTCGCTGGCCATGCCGGAGGCGTTGCGCCCGGTCACCATCAAACTGGTCAGCACCGGCCCCAGTTCCCGGACCATGGAGAACGCGACCAGGCGTCCGGTGAAGGAGAGTGAGCCAAAAGATTCCAGTGTCTTGGCCGTGTTCAGCGCCAGCACAATGCCGGTAAACATTCCGGTGAGAATTACGATGGGAAGAGAGCCAACGCCGATGAGATCGGCCTGCTGGATGGCGTCCGCCATGTAGAACGGTTTACGGAAGGCGTTCGTAATCGCGCGGACGGAAAAGTTGCTATATTCCTGCACCGCGAGGATACTGCGCTTCACGAAATCAAACGGGGAGGTCAGTTCCATCCAAGAGCCAATATTAGCAGAGCGTGCGCCTGTAACCAAAAGTGGACTGGCATTCCGCAACTCTCCTATGGCTTGGCGCGGGGAAATTCCTCAACGTGCATCTCTCCCTTGCGGCCAAAATAGATTACTTTTTTGCCGGCGAGAAAGGCCCAGTAGGCAATCACGCCGGCAGCGGCGGAGCGCTTCATGAACTCTGGATAGCGGATGGTGTCCGTCTGAGCGCCGCGTATCGCTGCAACTATGCCGGTCGATGAAAACTGCTCAGCGACAGGAACCAGCGGAAGAACCATTTTCTCCACGTGCGTCTGACCATCAGACATATAAAAAGTCTCCTGGCCTGTGGCGAGATCGCAAAAGTAAGATTCAACGTTCACTGCAAGCAGCCGGCGTACAACTTCCGGAAAGATCAATT
>DASZMF010001117.1:0-3287 GCA_035552035.1 Candidatus Angelobacter sp. | reverse complement strand
ATGGATCGCTGCGTCAATTTCGCGAATCGCATGTTCTTCTTCGCGATCAATTCTGTCAGAAGGCGTCAAACGGTCCAGATGAGCGCGTGCATCCCGCAGGTCGGCGAGTGAGTGCAGATAAGCCGGATGCCTCCCAGGTTCATCACCGAAAGAAAGCGCAGTGCAGGCAGCAAGAAAAAGGACGAGTATAGGAAAATGTCGAATGGTCTTCATGGCTCTTCTCCCAAACGTTTCAGTGGTAAATCCAATTCCGGTGGCATATAAGGTGACGCCGGAAAATATGGATTTTTACACGCTGATTGTAGGCGGCATTGGGCAATCCATGTGAGTTACCGCAGGCCGTGGCCATCGTCTCGCGCAGGCCAACACCCTGGAATTCAAAGCCAACTCTTGCAACTCAAACAGGATGTCGCCCTGTATTCTGTGCGTTCCTTTATTAGACTCTGCTCTTCAGCGCGCAGGTGGTGTGCAATTGAGCACAGTATGTCTGCGGTAAATATGCGACCCTTGCCATGTGAGCTTGTGATGCCTGCCATTTCTCAAGGTGCTCAGCCGGACAAAGCTCACCGGGCGATGCCGTCTCCGTCCAGGCAACGATCTTTCCCCGAGACAAAAGAGGTAATGCAAATGCAATTGCCGCGAGACGTTCGTATCTTAACAACTACCTCTCTAAAAAAAACTGTATTCAGGGAGCTGGATCCTTTTATCGCCGCGTCTGACGCGCGCATCCAGGAAAAGCAGAATCTTCAGGTCCGTCAGCCAAGCGGGCCTGAAACAGATGCGGCCAACAAGAAAAGCGCTGAGACTTCCATGGAAAGAAGTTTTGCCGCGTCCATTGAGCCGGGGTTGCTGGCGATTTTGAACCCGCGCTATGAAGGCTCGCCCACCGGGGAGCGCGGCCGAATTTATTTCACAGTGGAAGAAAAAACTTTTTACATCATCTGCGATCCATTTTTTAAAGATGGAGATGTGCAGGCCGGCTGGTTTGGAATTATTCGCAACCACGCACATGAGCAGCTCACCATGGTGCATTTCCGTGGCGGCTCTTTTCAAGACGATATGTTGCAGGCCATCCGTCACGCACGCTAACCCTGCCTTCTGCATAGACGTTTTTCATGAAGGAATAAATAAATGCAAGCTCTGGCTACTGCTGTTGCAATTGGCACTGTTTTGTTAGTGATTGCTGTTTGGATTGAAGTTCGTGAGCGCCGCGGCGCGCCCGGTGACGGCGACTATAAAACCTCCCGGCCACCACAGTAGCTGGTTGTTCCTGCGAGACATCCTTCATTGCTCGACGGATCGTTAACATTTCTTATCCCTGCCACCGTGTTGACCGGCAATCTCAAATTGCCTGGGACTCATCCTAGTTTGGTTATTCCATTCTTAACCTTCAGAAATCAGGACTAAATTCATGGCAGACGACGGTAAGATCTCCCGCAGAAAATTTGTAGGTGTAAGTTCAGCAGCAGCACTGGCAATGGCAGCAGCTCTGCCGCGGAGTTACGCGCAGCAGAGTGAGCAGTCAGAGAAAAAGCCAATTCACTCGCCCGATCATCATTTACCCAATGAAAAAGAGCCCGGCCCCAAAAATTCAGCGCTGGATGCCGAGAACCCGGATTCAGTGTGGGCCCCGGAAACAGACAATGGAACCGTGCCGCCTTTTAAATACTCTTTTTCCCTGGCGCGCAAACGCATTGAGAGTGGCGGATGGACGCGGCAGGTCACGGCGCGTGAGCTGCCCATGTCAAAGACCATCGCCGGCGTGGAGATGCGGCTCACGGCGGGCGGCGTCCGCGAACTGCATTGGCATGTGACGGCCGAGTGGGCCCTTATGCTTTACGGCAACGCGCGCATCACCGCCGTGGACCAGGATGGCAAGAGCTTTGTGAGTGACGTTGGTGAAGGCGATCTCTGGCTCTTCCCGCCCGGCGTGCCTCACTCCATTCAGGGCCTCGGGCCGGACGGTTGTAAGTTTCTGCTGGTATTCGATGACGGCAACTTCGACGAGTTCCAGACCTTCTTGATCACTGACTGGCTCACGCATACGCCCAAAGAAGTGCTGGCCAAAAACTTCAACGTGCAGGAATCAACGTTCAGCAATCTTCCTAAAAAAGAATTATTCATTTTTCAAACCGAGCTGCCCGGCGATCTGAAGCAAGAACAAACGGAAGCCTCTGCCGGAACAGGGACAGTTCCCAAGCGTCTTGATTTTCGCCCAAGCCAGATGAAGCCAACCAAGGTTACAGCCGGCGGCGAAGTAAAAATTATTGACGCAAAAGTTTTCCCGGTCACGCCAATCTCTGCAGCCATTGTGCGTCTGAAACCAAAAGGCTTGCGCGAGCTGCACTGGCATCCCAATGCAGATGAATGGCAGTACTATGTCAGCGGCAAAGGACGTATGACGGTATTTACGGCGGGCAGCCGCGCGCGCACTATGGACTTTGAGGAAGGCGATGTGGGCTACATTCCTCAATCGCAACCGCACTACGTTGAAAATATCGGCGACACCGATCTTGTCTTCCTGGAGATGTTCAAAAGCGATCACTATGAAGACATCTCACTGGCCGAGTGGATGGCCCACACGCCGCATCTTCTGGTGAACCAGCATCTGCAAGTCGGCAAAGCGATGATCGATGCGATTCCCAAGGAGAAGACTGTTATCACTCCCTAGCTGATTTCCAGCTGTCTGGTATCGCGTACCCTATGATACATTCAGCTGGAA
This sequence comes from Candidatus Angelobacter sp., assembly GCA_035552035.1. Classification (GTDB taxonomy): domain Bacteria; phylum Acidobacteriota; class Terriglobia; order Terriglobales; family Acidobacteriaceae; genus Angelobacter. Next base: position 565 of record DASZMF010001117.1, on the reverse strand, counting down.
ATGAGCGATCCAATTCTTATCGTGGGCGCCGGGCCGACTGGCCTGGTGCTGGCCTTGTGGCTTGCCCGGTCGGGGATTTCGTTTCGGATCATTGAAAAAAATGATGGTCCGGGGCAGGCCTCACGCGCCATGGCGGTACAGGCACGCACGCTCGAGTTTTACCAGCAGATGGGCATCGCCGATCAGGCGATTGCGAGTGGTATAGAAATTAACGGTGGCCATCTGCGCCAGGGCAGCCGTGCGATCGCTGATTTTCCCTTCAACAATATCGGCCAGGTTTTCAGCCCGTATCCTTTCATTCTCAGCTTCCCGCAGGATGATCATGAACACCTGCTGGTGAAGTGCCTGGAAGCTGCCGGCGTTCACGTGGAATGGAGCACGCAGCTTGTCCAATTCAACGAAGAAGGGCAAAGCGTGAAGGCTGTACTGCGTAAGGACGGAAAAGACGAAGCTGCGGAATTCTCATACCTCTGTGGTTGTGATGGCGCACACAGCACAGTTCGTCAGGGACTCGGTTTGAACTTTCCCGGCGGCACGTATGAGCAATTGTTTTACGTAGTCGATG
>DASZMF010001116.1:0-1996 GCA_035552035.1 Candidatus Angelobacter sp. | reverse complement strand
TTCCACCGGGGTGGCCGCAGCCGTAATTTCCGCCGAAACGCTGAATGAATCGAGCTTGTCGCGCAGTTCCAGAACCATGCGTTCGGCAGTCTTCTTGCCGATGCCGGGAATCCTGGTGAGCGCGGCAACGTTGTTCCCTTTAATGGCGGCTATCATCGCTTCGGCCTGCATGCCGCTCAAAATGGTAATGGCCAGTTTAGGCCCAATACCGCTCACGCTCAGCAGCTTTTCAAACAGCTGTTTTTCCTGCGCGCGGAGAAAGCCGAAGAGCGCCAGCGCATCTTCGCGAACGTGTGTATGAATAAAAAGAGATACTTCTGCGTTCAGGCCCGGTAGCTCAGAGAAAGTTGGCACGCTGATCACCACGTCATAGCCAACGCCTGCGGCTTCAACAATGGCCTGGTTCGGGTGCTTCGAGATGAGCTTGCCGCGAAGGTGTGCAATCATTTTTTTCTATTGTAATGAAGAGGCCCAACAAGTTTGCTACGTATACCCAAATCGTTGTGGCAAATGATTGTTTTCAACGTAGAGACGTAGCATTGCTACGTCTCTGCATAAGCAGAGATGAACTAAAAGGAATAAAAATCAGGACCGTCGTTTATAAAAAATATCAAACTGGAAGCCGGGATTCGGCGGAAACAATTCTGCGATCTTCTTCAATCGTGCTGCCAAAGCTGATGGCGCCAGCAGCGGATATTCACGCTCCCGTAGCTCGTAATAATCCACGTCAAGGCAAAGGGCGAGCAGGTAGATGGCAATTGAGTCACAGAACGCGGCAGCCAGATAGTCTGACTTGGCCTTCTCGTCCACGCTGCCCATACCGGCTGCCTGCGCCTGTTTGCGATACTCATGCGCATCCAGGCTGGTTTCGCCGCGAATATTGCTTGTCGCCTGCGACCATACCAGTTCCGCGAACTCAGGAGAGATTCCTGCTTTATCTACAAACGCGTGGCCCACGTTGATATAGAACTCGAAGGCAATGGCAAAGCGCTCGTCCAGCAGCCGTGTAGAAATAAAGACGCACTGCGAATTGCCGGACTCAATATTCCGATGGCAGATGGCGCCATCCAACGGAGCGCCGTCAAAGCGCTCGGCGACGAATGTTTTATCGCCGTCGCTGATGGCAATCGGCACAAAATAAAAGGCCTTGCGGTCCAGCGCCGCCGCAATAGTGCGGGGCACGGTGTTGATGATCCGTTCAAGATCGTCGGAAGGAAGCATGACTTCGCCTGCTGTTGTGTAGCAGACTCCGTTGGGGGCCTGGGTGACTCGCGCCTCGCGGATAATATCCTGCGCGCTGCGGAGTTGCGCATTGACTGCCTGACTCACGTTATTATTCTAACGTACAGTTGATTTACAGGACCCTTTGGCCTTCTTATGAGGAAATTCTTTTTAAGCGCCGGTATTGGACTTGTCTCCGGTTTGATCACCTTTTTTCTTTCCGTTGCCTTCCTCTGCATGGTGCTGCTGGTGCTCCGGGCCACCAGCCACAAGATGCCGGACATGTCTCTGGCCTATAAAGCCGCGGCCCCCGTGGCGATTTTTGGGGCAATTTGCGGTTTTTTGATTACATTGCTTCGCCCTAAGCGCCCGCCGACTACCAATTGATCCACTTCTTTTAGCCACCCTGCCGAGCGATTGCCGCTAATTGACCACGCTCCGCAAGGCATATAAACTTCTCTCCCCGCAGTTCTGCTGGTTCAATCAAGGAGAAACAATGCTAACGGTAAAGCGCCTTATTTCGTTTTTTGCGGTCGCCATGCTGGCCGCCTCGCTCCAGGCGAGTGCACAAGAAAAAGCTGATCTGGATGCCATCAGCAAGATCCGCTATGAAGGCTTTCACAACTCCAAGATCATGGAGATTGCCAGCGGACTCATGGACCAGATTGGTCCCCGCCTGACCGGCTCACCCAACATGAAGAAAGCCAATGACTGGACCCGCGACAAGCTGAAAGAGTTTGGCCTTAATTCGCATCTTGAAGCCTGGGAGCCCTTT
>DASZMF010001115.1:0-2282 GCA_035552035.1 Candidatus Angelobacter sp. | reverse complement strand
ATAGAGAAAATAAGAGCTTTTAACGCCGATGCCGTCTTGCCGCATTAAAAAATATTTCAAATGAAATACGTTATTCATATTTCCAGCGATCTACGCCGCCTAAAATGAGGCTTTCCGCTTGAAGGAGAATCACCATGAGTGCCGCACCTGCTTTAGTGTCAATTGGCGATAACGGAGTTCTAAATGCGCAGCTAACCGCGGCGCAGGCCGGCATTTGGATTGACCGCGACATGAGTTGGCTCGACTTCAATGAGCGCGTCTTGGCAGAAGCGCTAGATGAGCGCACGCCGCTGCTCGAACGAGCCAAGTTCCTAGCCATTTTTAGCTCGAACCTGGATGAATTTTTCATGAAGCGCATGGCGCTGCTGCAGCAGGGAACAACCAAACAGGAACAGTCGCTTTTGCAAAACTTACGGGAACGGCTGCTCCCGCAATTACAGCAGCAGGCCGATTGCTATCGCAACACCATTATTCCGGGCCTGGATCAACACGGAATTGCGCTGCGGCGCTGGAATGAGTTAACACCGCTTCAGCAAGACGAAGGCCAGCTTTATTTCGATGCCAATATCTCGCCGGCGGTAACGCCCTTGGTGATTGATCGCGCGCATCCATTCCCCTTCCTCTCTAATCTGTCTTCATCTCTCATATTCGCCTTGCGCCACCCAGGCCGCACTGATTTCATGTATGCCCGCGTCAAAGTGCCCACTGTTTTGAAGCAATGGGTTTCGCTTGAAAAGGATGTTCCCGCCGGCAACAAGCTTTTCGTTCCGCTATCTGAAATCATTCGCGGCAACGCTCATAAGCTCTACAACGGCATGACACTCAGCTCCGCCACCCTGGTGCGGCTCACGCGTGATGCGGAGGTGGAACTGGAAGAAGATCCAACCGAGGGCCTGCGTGAGCAGGTGCAAGCGCAAATTCGCCAGCGCCGCTATGAACCGGTCATCCGGCTGGAATTCGGACCTGGAGCGGACCCGGTGATTCGGGAAATGCTGCGTGAGCGTTTTGAGCTCACGCCGTTGGATCTTTACGACCTGCCGGAAGATCTTGATTACACGACGCTGTTTGAGCTCGCGTTCCTGCCGGTTCCCGAATTGCGCGATCCGGCCTGGGCTCCTTTGATTCCTCCGGTGCTTGACGATGAAGATCCCACAGCCATCTTTAATATCATTCAGAGCGGCGACATACTGGTGCATCATCCGTACGAAAGTTTTGACGCGAGCGTGGAGCGCTTCATTCATGCCGCGGCTGACGACCCGCAAACAGTCTCCATCAAGATGACCGCTTACCGCATTGGCGACGATACGCCATTCGTGAAATCGCTGATCCGCGCAGCCGAGCATGGCAAACAAGTGGCCTGCGTCATGGAAATCAAGGCGCGCTTTGATGAAGAGCGCAACCTGCACTGGGCCGCCGAATTGGAACGCGTGGGCGCGCATGTTACCTTTGGCGTCAGCGGCCTAAAAACTCACGGGAAGACCGCGTTGGTGGTAAGGAAAGAATCCGGCGGCTTGCGCTGTTACGTGCACATCGGCACTGGCAACTATCACGTCAAAACGGCGCGCCTCTATGCCGATTTCGGCCTACTCACTTGCGACCCGCTCATTACGCGCGACGTCGTGAACCTGTTCCACTACCTCACGGGCCATGCGCATGCGCCGCAATGCTCCACGCTTCTGGTTGCTCCGCTCACGCTGCGGCCCCGGCTTCTGGAATTGATCAAGCGCGAGATGGAAAACAAGCGCGCCGGATTGCCCGCGCGCATCGTCGCCAAGATGAATCAACTGGAAGATCCCGATTTGATCGATGCCCTGTGCGAAGCCTCGGCGGCTGGAGTATCCATTGACCTGATCATACGCGGCTTCTGCTGTCTTCGTCCGGGAGTCACGGGACACACGGAAAACATTCGTATCCGGTCAATTATTGGACGTTTTCTGGAGCACTCGCGCGTGTTTCATTTCGCCAACGGCAAAGAAAATCCGCTGGATGGCGACTTCTTTATCGGCTCAGCGGATTGGATGTTCCGCAATCTCTCCAAACGAGTGGAGGTGGTTACGCCCATATTCGCTTCCGGCTCCAAGGAAAAACTCTGGCAATTCTTGGATATTTGCTTGAAAGATACCCGCCAGGCTTGGATTTTGGGGGCAGATGGCGCATATAAGCAGTTGCGCCCTGAGACGCCTGACCAATTAGGCACGCATCAAACTTTAATGAATTTGACACTAGAGAGCGTGCAGTAGCCGGCGTCCTGAACTGGGTCTGATAGAACAGACTCCGTATGG
>DASZMF010001114.1:0-1599 GCA_035552035.1 Candidatus Angelobacter sp. | reverse complement strand
GCAATCATCACGCGCGACGTTTGGTGTTTTGGTGCTGCGAAGCTTTTCTGCTGGCGCAAACGCCGCCAGACGCAGCGCAGGGCTCAGGCTGAACTATTGCAACTTCGCAAAGAGTCTGACGAAAGAGCCGCACGGCTGCTTCAGGCCACGCAGCGGCTTCAACAACGTGCGTCTGCTCCGCGCTATGGCGACAGGCTGCCTCAATATCCATTCGTCATTGAGTGCGACAACAACCATCAGTTCGAATTGGCGATGCGAGAGATCACTTCCATGCTGCGCGCGCAGGACAAACGCCGCTTCCTCGCCAGCGTGCTATCAGGAGAGGACAACTAATGATCACATCCGGTTCAACCACTTTTTTGTTCGGCGATGACGCCGTGCTCATCACTTCGAGCGTGGCCGGCACATGCACATGCTCGCGGTCGGCTTTTCTTTTCGTGAGCCGCAACGGGCGTACGCGCTGCCTGGAATGCGCTCACTTTCTCATCCTGGAAACGGACGCGGCAGACGACGCTGCGACGGTGCAGGATGCTTTTGAAAAAACCATTGTCTGAGGCGAGCCATGGCTTTATGTAGCGATTGCGGATGCTGCGAAGCGCAGCCTGATTTTGAAAAGTGCGTGTTCTGCGAGGACGGCGTTGCTTGCCCGAATAGGGCGCGTTCGTTCCGCGTGGTCGCGCCGGCTGCGCACGTCAGAGTGGCTGCGCCAGCACGCAGAGAGCCGCGCACTGCGCCAGTCATGGCGGATGTAGTGAAAGACGTTGAGCCAGAAAAGGAGATTGCTGATATGCCAAAAGTTTGTAAATGCGGATGTGGACAGGAGATGCCTGCTGCAAGTAAGTGGGCTTATATCAAAGGGCACAAGCCTGGAGTTGAAACAAAGAAAAAGAAACGCCTATGCGGGTGTGGGTGCGGCACTGCTCTCGTAAATCGTCACCCTTTCATCAAGGGGCATAAGCCTGATCAAAACAAAACGCCACGCGGATCTGCGCACAGAGCCAGACCAGCTTCGCCCCCCCGCAAAATCGTTGCCAAACCAGAGCCGCTAGCCGGCATCGCGACGATCTGCGTCACGGAAACAAATCTCGACAAGTTCTGGATGAGTCTCTCCCTGGAAGAAAAAGCCAACCTCTTCCAGCGGCAGCTTGAGGGTTCGTAGATGAAGTCGCAAGTTCCACATGATTGGAGTTCAGCCAAGCTCGCTTTTTTTGCCGGATTGCTATCGGCTCGGATGAGCATTGGTGATTTAAATCGGCTGCTGAATGGCAATGGAAACCCGCCAAACACTGGCGAGTACTGGGCGGGATTTTTGAGAGCCATAAAACCGTTCATCCCGGAAGATCGCTGGCAGGGGTGCCTCGAAACGGTGGAAAGGATATTTAAGTCATGAGACCAGATTTCATTTGCAAACAACGCGAGTTAAAGGAAGGTCTGTTCGACGTATTCATTCCTGCGCACACGGGCGCACGGGATTGGATGGTCGAGAACACAACTGAAACGGAACGGCTGCTGGTGTCCGCGCAGCTCACGCTCGAGCGCGGCCAGGAGTTCCGGGCAGAAGCCAAAAAGGCCGGCTTCAAATTTTCAGACGAGATGCTC
>DASZMF010001113.1:0-6492 GCA_035552035.1 Candidatus Angelobacter sp. | reverse complement strand
TGACTAGCAATCCTAGGGCGGGGCCACGGCCTTCAATTGAAGCAATGTCGCGGGGCATAATGTCTGGTCCATGAGGCTTTTGTACCGTCCGTGTGCCCTGCGTCTCATGTAGAATCACTTTCGCGCATTTGAAAGGCCTCGGAATTGAAGAAGGATTGGACACCGACTGAAGGTTCATTTCAGAAGTTTCTTCGCTGGCTGGACGAAGGCGCGGATTCAGGCGGTGAGAAATACCTGGAGATGCGGCGCAGGCTCGCCGCTTATTTTGACCGCAAAAACTCTCCCAATGCTGATGAGCTGGCTGACGAAACGCTGGCCCGCGTAGCGCAAAAGCTTGAAGAAAAAGGCGAGATCACCGATCTCTCGCCGGCGCACTATTGTTACATCACAGCAAAGTTTGTTTTTCTGGAATCCATACGCCATGCAAAGCGGAGCCAGACAGGGCTGGAAGAGATCACGGAGATGGGGCATCCAGATCAGGAAGAGGCCGGGTTTGCTTTGCAGAAGCCGGTATTTGAAAATGAGGAGCACCGGTTTGACTGCCTGGATCGCTGCCTAAAGAAGCTTTCAACAAAAGATAGTGAGCTGATTCTTGAGTACTATCGTGGCGAGCAGCAGGAAAAGATCCAGCATCGCCGCCAACTGAGTGAAAAGCTTGGACTTTCAGCCAATGCGCTCAGCATCCGCGCCTGCCGTATCCGCGGCAAGGTGGAAACATGCGTCAAGGAATGCTGCGGCGGCAAGTGAAGCGTTTTGGGCAATTTGATCTTATATAGGTAAGGAGAGCATGGCAGCTTCAGGCAAAAACGATTTTAGTGACGCAGAACTCATGCAGCATCTGCTGGGCTCTTTGCCGGCCGAGGAGTCCGAGCGCATGGACGAGTTGAGCGTTACGGACGATGAGTTTGCCTGGCGTTTGCGAGAGGCTGAAAACGACCTGGTAGATGCCTACGTGCGCCATGAGTTAAGCGGCAAGACGCTGGAGGGGTTTCGCGCATTTTATCTGGCCTCACCCAGGCGGCAAGAGAAGGTGGCTTTTGCGGAAGACTTATTGCGATTTCAGGCCAGCGCAGCAAGCGTGTCCGCACGTGCACCAGACAAAAGCTGGAGCAACGGTTCTTTTCTCTCGCGCATCTTCGCATCCAGGCGCATGGTGTTGCCATTTGCCGTGGCTGCATTGGCTATCATGGTGGTTTTTGGATACCTGATTTTTGATAATGCACGCCTGCGCAATGAGATGAACAGTACTCGCGCCGGGAAAAGCCTGCAGGAGCGCATCAACCAGGAGCTGGAAAGAGCATTACACGAGCAGCGCGCAGCAAATGCAGATGCACAAAAAAGCGCAGAGCCTGGCGGCAAGCGCACAGCGGACCTTGACCAGCTCAAAATGCTGGCGCTCGTCCTTCCGCCTCCGGCAAGAGGATTGGGTCCGATCAAAACGGTTACGGTTCATCCGAACGCTGACCTGATGGTGTTGTTGCTTACGCTGGAATCGGCGGATTTTCCGGGCTATCGCGTCATGCTCAAAGACCCGGGTACCAATGAAGTGTTGTGGCGTAGCGATGATCTGGAAACAGCGACTGGCGACAAGCCTGCGCTTACCGTTAGTTTTAGAACCAGTTTGTTGAAGACACAGAACTATGTGGCAGAAGTATCTGGGTTTTCGCGTAGCGGACAGGCCCAGATCGTGGGCGATTATGCTTTTCACGTTGTGGTGAAATAAAACTCCAACCAGTAGTTTTCTTTTAAACTATCCGCAAGCCTTCCAAAAGCCCAAAGCTCACTCGTGGCTGGACGAGCCTGGATAAGGAAAGCAAGACTTCAGTACGGCCTCTACGAACTGATTGGTACATACCTTTTGCGGGCCTAGTTATTTCTTTCTCCGCTGAAATGTTTTTCTGCTTTTGTCTTATCAACAAAAGAGCAGCCCCCTATTCCGCTGCCGGACCAGATAACGTGGTTCGCCCCCTGGCACGGAATATGCGAAATGTGAGTGGAGGAAGGCAAGGCCATGCCCGGTGTGATCGATTTCAAACGTCCGCGATTGTTTGCGTTGGCGACAGTCTTATCAGTTTTCAAGCCATGGTCTTCTATGCGGCTGCACTTGATCGCCGCGACTCCAGGGCTTCGAAGGCCTCTGCTGTCTTTAAAGCGCGCGCCCAAGGGCGATCTCTTACAGTTCACGCCGCGTTGGCATCGCTGCCCAAAGGCAAGCTCAGTAAGTCCGCAACGGCTGCAGGAGAGAGCAGATATTCGCGACGAAAGAATATGCCTTCCCTGAAGCTACCGGCATAGCACTATATCGAGGCCGTTCAAGGATCCATCAGGTTCAGCATGAACGGTTGGATGAACGGCGGAGAGGTCGATAGCGGCTGTGGCCTCAGCTGCTACGCAAGTGGACCGCGCATTATTGCGGTCCACTCTAACTTCATTCACAAAATCTTGTCATGACAGAGAAACAACTGCGATTTTGGCTTCGTTGCGTACGAGCCACAAGAAAATAGTCATGCCTAGTACTGAGGCCTGCCAGAGGAAGTAGCCGACTCTGGCTGCGGCAGCCAGCGGATATCCTTCAGGTGTTGCCACCCAGATCGCCACCAGGATCAGCACATCCCAAACCGCGAGGAAAGCGATGCAAATTTGTCCGTGACCTCGGCGCGTTCGAAGCAGCATCCAGGGAGACGCCAGCATAAAAACGTTGGCAATCCAAAGCAATCCGTATAACAAGATAACGGCCGCTCCGGGATCTTGCCAGCCGCCATGTGGTAGCGCCACGACCATACTCAAGAAGAGAACTATAGAACCCCGTTTTTCTTTTCTGGCTTTTACTATTACATTGCTCCCGATGGTTCCACCCAGCCGATCAAGCTGTGTTATTCACACCTCCCCGTGGCTACAGGCTTCAATCAACTGGCTTATGGCACCATTCCCGTGGGAGAGTTTGTTGCTACGGCAAACACGCCATACGATGGGCTCACAACATTAATTCTGGCGGACGGGACCAAATGGACTTTTGATTATGATAATTACGGTGAAGTGACATATATCGGACTGCCCACGGGTGGTTCGATTACCTACACCTGGACGACCATTAATTTTTCCGGCTGCGACTTCAGCAATCCCGCTACAGTCAGCGGTGCAGTGGCTACTCGCACGCTCAATGACGGCCAGGGACATACCGAGCAATGGCGTTATTCGTGGGGCACGGCCACCAGCGCCGGCTTGACCAATGCCGTTACTGACCCGCTGGGCAATGACACGGTCCATATTTTCACAATGCCTGTTCCGGGAACAGGCAGGTGCCACCTCTTATGGCTGCGGGTTGTATGAAAGCAGCACCATTGATTATCAAGGAGCGCAGAATGCAGGCCATACGCTGCAGCGTGTGGATACCACTTACAGCAGCGCTCTTTTTATTGCCTCCACCGGTCACGGGGCGATTGGAAATGTCTTTGCCACAGATGTTGTGACCACGGTTTATCCCAGCGGCAAGGTCAAGAAAATCCATAAAGATCCGGATGCAGGTCCCGGCAATGGGGAACCCATCTTCGGCAATGTGAAAAAAGAGCTTGAATATGACTGGGGACAGGGTGCCCCGGGGGCGCTCCTGCGTGAGACGGACACCATCTACCAATGGGAAATTAATCCGGCCTTCGTGACGGCACACATCGTTGATCTGCCGGCTTCCGTGATTGTGAAAGACGGCAGCGGCAATCGTGTGGCGGAAACCGATTACACTTACGACGAAGCGGCTTATCTGGCTGCCTTAGGCGTGACTACGCAGCACGTGGCGCCGCCTTATGGAGTCCGCGGCAACCTGACCACAGTCAGCCACTGGCTCAATACATCCAACAGCTTTATCTCCAGCCACACCAACTGGTATGACACGGGAGAGGTGTATCAAAAAATTGACCCGCTGGGGCACACCACTACATACAGCTACGATCCGGCGTACGTTGGTGGCTATGTTACGGAAACGTGCTCGCCGGCAACGAATGGCTCTTCCCACTGCGTGAGCGGAACCTACGATTTCATCACCGGCGTGCTGACCAGCCTGACGAATGAAAATGCAACCACGCAGGCCAGCGGCAACACGCAGGGCGATGCCGCCCACACCAGCAATTACAACTATGACATTATGTCTCGCATCACCTCGGCGCAGGCGCCGCCGGATTCGGCGAACAGCGGAGCACGAGCGCAGAATAGGTTTAGCTTCTCCACGCCCAACGTATTTCCGGTGAGTGTGCAGCGGACAAAATCCATCACCAACGCGCTCAGCGATTCAGCGACGAGCTTTTTTGATGGACTGGGCCGAGGCTACAAAAGCCAACACGCGGTTCCGGGAAATACGGCCACGGTCGATACTACGTTTGATGCTGACGGACACGTGGCGACGGTCAGTAATCCATATTTCAGCGTTTCTGATCCGACCTATGGCATCACCACCAGCCAGTATGACGCCCTGGACCGCGTCACGCAGGTGACCAAGCAGGATGGCAGCGTGAGCTCCGTAAATTACGACGTGGCGGTTGCGATTCCTGGCAATTGCACAGACACAGTGGATGAAGCAGGCAAACAAAGGCGGACGTGCTCAGATGGTTTGGGGCGGCTGGTGGAGGTGGATGAACCGAATCCGGGATCGCAAGCCGTCGCAGCACAGGCAGTGATTACGATCAGTGGCGCGCTTGATAGTCAAGCCCGCGTGGGCGCTGTGAATGCAGCAGCTGGTGGCAGCAGTCTTACTATTACCGGCGTAGGCGGGTTGAATGTAGACCAGTCCAAGAGCGTCCTGGGGCCGAAATATTGTGCGCAGTACAACATTCACGGCACCTGCGTGGATTGGGAGTTTGAACAGGACACAATTTTTGACGCAGGCACGGTGACTGTAACCGTGAATGGCCATGCCACCAGCGTCCCCTATGGAAGCGGCAGTTCCACCAACACGATTGCCAGCGGACTAGTTACGGCAATCAATAACGATACGGCAGCGTTTGTGAATGCCTCGAGCTCGGGAGCGGTGCTGACGTTCAGTGCCAGAGCCACTGGCGCAGCGACAAATTATTCGTGGAGCGTTTCAGGTGTCAGCAGTGATTCGACGGACTTCGGCACTGCCGGCTCTTTTTTCGGAAGTCCGGCTTCGGGAGCGCTCACGGGCGGATTAAATGGATTTGGCGGAACCACCGTCTATGACGCAGGCACAGTTACGCTCACCATTGGCAGCTTCACCGCTAGCGCCATGTATGGCCAGAGCAGCAACAGCACAGCCGCGCAGATTGCTACAGCGCTGGCTGGCAGCGGAGCTACGGGGCTGAACCGGGCTGGTTCTCCGGTGAGCGCGGTGGCCAATGGGGCAAGCATCACGCTGACTTATGCTACGGCAGGGGCCTCGGGTGACGGCGTAACGGTGGCGGCCAGTTCGCAGAGCACACAGACGCAATGGACTTTTTCGCCCGCATCGTTCACGGGCGTGGGCTCCAGCTTTGGGAATGGACTGAATGCTGGTGATTTGAGTAACACCCCTTTTATTACCCAATACCAATATGACACGCTAGGAAACCTGCTTCGCGTGGACCAGAAAGGCACAGCGCCCGGGGACAGCACGCAGTGGCGGACACGGACTTTTACCTACGATTCGCTCTCACGCTTGTTGACGGCGACGAACCCGGAATCGGGGACGATCAGCTATGTTTACGACGCTGACGGCAGCCTGTTGCAGAAGACTTCGCCTGCGCCCAACCAGACGGGCGCGGCCACGCAGACGGTGAGCTATTGCTATGACGCGCTGCATCGCGTCGCCGGCAAGGGCTACGGAGCGCAGAGCTGTCCGCTGGCTTCGGCGGTGGTCAGTTACGTTTATGATTCGGGAGCAAACGCTGTTGGGAAATTGGTTTCGCTCACGGACCAGGCTGGGTCGGCCAGTTATAGCTATGACCCGATGGGGCGGATGACAGCGGAAACGCGGACGCTCATCGGAGCAGGCACTCCTCCGCCGGGTACCGATGGAGTATTCATTACCAAGACTCTGAGCTATGAATACAACCTGGATGGCTCGCTGAAAACGCTGCATTACCCCAGTGGGGCGGCAGTGACCTACACGCCGGATTCCGCAGGCCGGATTCTTTCGGCAGTCGACAGCAGCAACGGAGTCAATTACGCCACCGGCGCAACTTATGGTCCGGATGGCGCTCTTACCGGCTTCGTCAGCGGCTACAGTTCAAGCTTTGCCGGGATCACCAACGCGTTCGCATACAACAAGCGCCTGCAGCCGCTTGCGATGTCGGCCACGGCTCCGAGCCAGACCGTCTATTCCATTGGCTACGATTTCCACTATGGCGCGGGGAACAACGGCAATGTCTTTGGAATTTACAGTTCCAGAGACACGCACAATGACAAACGCTGATGAAGACGGAGAGCCAAGTTCACAATATCAGATAAAGTTAACATCGCCAGAAGTCCAGACCGCCACGCCGGCAAGCGCTCCGGCCCCTAAGA
>DASZMF010001112.1:0-1864 GCA_035552035.1 Candidatus Angelobacter sp. | reverse complement strand
CCTGTAACGCTCGCGAAGATCGCGATTCGAATAGAAGAAGGGCTGGCGGCCAATGGCCAAATTTTTTGTAAACCGTCCTATCGTGGCAATGGTTATTTCCATTGTTACCGTGCTTGCCGGACTGGTCTCCATGGGCAAGCTGCCTCTGGCGCAGTTCCCGCAGATCGTTCCCCCGCAGATCATCGTCAACACCACCTTCACCGGGGGCGATGCCACCACGATTGAGCAGTCCGTGGCCACTCCGCTGGAGCAGCAGTTGAACGGCGTGGACAACATGCTCTATATGCAGTCCACCAACGCCAATGACGGCACGCTGCAAGAGACCGTAACGTTTGACGTAAACAGCGATCCCAACACCGATCAGGTAAACGTGCAAAATCGCCTGGCGCAGGCGCAGCCCAACTTGCCGCCAGACGTAAACCAGTTCGGCGTTACGCTGCGCAAATCCACCGGCTTCCCCATGATGCTGGTGGCGCTGTATTCGCCCAAGGGTACGTACAATTCTCTGTTTCTTGCGAACTACGCCAATATCAATATCAATGACGCACTGTATCGAATTCCCGGCGTGGGTGAAGTCAGGGTCTTTGGCGCTGGCGATTACGCTATGCGCATCTGGATCAAGCCCGACGTGCTGGCAAAACTAGGTCTGACCGTTCCTGACATTACGCGCGCTGTGCAGCAGCAAAACAACGTGAACCCTGCCGGACAGGTGGGAGCCGAGCCAGCGCCGCCGGGCAATGAAATGACCTACACAGTCCGTGCACAGGGCAGACTGATTACCGCAGACCAGTTCGGCGAGATCGTCATCCGCTCCAATCCTGACGGATCACTCGTGCGCCTAAAAGATGTTGCCAGAATCGAGCTGGGCGCGCTGAATTACCAGCAGGTAGCGCGTATGAACGGCAAGCCCACCTGCATCATCGTGGTCTTTCAGGCTCCCGGTTCAAACGCTATCGCTGTGGCTGATGGCGTGGAAAAAATCATGCAAGGCATGCAGCAGCGTTTTCCCGCCGACCTTGCGTATGTGACTTCGCTCGATACCACGCGTCCCGTAAGAGAAGGAATCAAGGAAATCGTTATCACCCTGAGCGAAGCCATGGTGCTGGTGATTTTTGTTGTCTATTTGTTCTTGCAAAACTGGCGCGCAACGCTGATCCCCATGATCGCCGTTCCAGTTTCGCTCATTGGAACTTTTGCTTTCTTCCCGTTCCTTGCATTCTCCATCAACACTCTTTCGCTGTTCGGATTGGTGCTGGCCATCGGTCTAGTGGTTGACGACGCAATTGTTGTGGTGGAAGCCGTGGAGCACCATATAGAAGAAGGCATGTCGCCCAAAGACGCTACGCTGCAGGCGATGAAAGAAGTGTCCGGCCCAGTTATTGGTATCGCGCTGATTTTGTCATCGGTGTTTGTGCCTATCGCTTTCATGAGCGGCATTCAAGGCCAGCTGAACCGGCAATTCGCGGTCACCATCGCCATTTCAGTTTTGATCTCCGCTTTCAACGCGCTCACGCTTTCGCCTGCGCTTTCGGCCATGTTGCTGCGTCCCAGAAAGAAATCCAACGGGCCTCTGGCGCGCTTTTTCGCTTTGTTCAACCGCTGGTTTGAAAAAGCCACACACGGTTATGGCAGTATCAGCCATGGTCTAATTCGCAAAGTAGCTGTCGGCGTTTTGATCTTAGTCGCGTTCGTTCTCTTTGACGGAGCAGTCGGCCGCAAGCTGCCTACCAGCTTTCTTCCTGAAGAAGATTACGGATTCTTCCTGCTGAATGCTCAGCTTCCGCCGGCGGCATCGCTGGCGCGTACTGACGTGGTCTGCCAGAAGATTGAAAAGATCCTGGCTGACACACCAGGCATTCAGTAT
>DASZMF010001111.1:0-4866 GCA_035552035.1 Candidatus Angelobacter sp. | reverse complement strand
CGCCGCATGAAGTTTCGCGCGAGTGGGTCCCTGAAGCGATAGCGCAGGGTGTTCATGTGATTGACCTGAGCGGCGCGTGGCGGCTGGAGACGCCGGAATATCGCGCAATCTATGACTTTAAAGACGCCAATGCGGCAGTGGCTGACAAGCTGATGGCCCAGGCCGTGTATGGCATTCCAGAGCTGCATCGCACAGAATTGAAAGAAGCCGCGCTGGTGGCGAACGCCGGCTGCTATGCCACGTCAATCATCCTGGCGCTGGCGCCGCTGGTACGGGCTGGGCTGGTTGACCTGAATCACGGCATTGTCTGCGATTCCAAATCTGGTGTTTCCGGCGCGGGCAAACAGCCCACGCAGAAAACACATTTTGTGGAAGTGGCGGAGAACTTGTCAGCCTATTCGGTTTTCAACCATCGTCACACTGGAGAAATTCTGGAGCAGCTTGGCCTGCTGCCGGAGCAGTTGATCTTCACGCCGCATCTGCTGCCAATCCCACGGGGGATTTTGTCAACGATTTATGTGCGGCTGAATTCAGCAACCACGGCAGAAGCCGTGGAAGCCTGCATGAAAAAGTTTTATGCGGATTCGCCCTGGGTGCGTGTGTTCCCTGCCGGCAAGCTGCCGCAGATTCAATACTCACTGCATACCAATTATTGCGACGTTGGTTTTGTGCTGGCGCAGGACGGCAAGAGACTGGTGATCGTTTCCTGCCTGGACAATCTGGTAAAAGGCGCGGCCGGACAGGCCGTGCAGAACATGAATGTAATGTTTGGATGGAATGAAGAGGAGGGCCTGAGATGAAGATCGTGGTCAAACTCGGCGGTGCGACGTTGGAAGATTCCGCACTACTCACGCGGGCGGTGCTAGCGGTAAAACAACTCGCCAGCGAACATCAGGTGGCCGTGGTCCATGGCGGCGGCGTTGCGCTTACACGCATGCTGGCGCAAATGGGCAAACAGAGCGAGTTTATTGATGGCCTGCGCGTGACGGACGCTGAGACACGCGACTTTGCCGTAATGGTGCTGGCCGGTCATATGAATAAAAAACTGGTGGCGGCGCTGAGCGGTGCTGGTCAGTCCGCGATGGGGCTTTGCGGCGGCGATGGCCGGGCTTTCCGCGCGCGCAAAAAATTGACCAACGGACTGGACCTTGGCTTCGTCGGCGAAATTTCTTCGGTTGATCCGCGCTGGATTGAGACCATCTGGCAGCAAGGCTGTGTGCCGGTGATTTCCAGCGTAGCGCTGGGCATTGACGGCCAGTATTACAACATCAACGCCGATCAGATGGCTTCTGCCTGCGCCGTGGCCTGCCACGCAGACGCACTGATTTTTCTCACCGATGTTTCCGGCGTGAAAGATGCTGATGGTCTGGTCATCCGCTGGCTTGATCTGGGCATGGCCGCCACGCTCACGCGGAACTCAGTGATTGTGGGTGGCATGCTGCCCAAACTGCAGGCCTGCAAAGACGCGCTGCTGCACGGCGTGAATCGCGTGCGCCTTCTGCCCGCGGCGGAAGTGGAAGTGCTGCCGGAATTTTATTTTTCTAAAATTGATTCTGGGACGGAGGTCCTGGTCGCGTGAACCTGGAGCAAGTAAGCAAACTCGAAGCAAAACTGTTGATCGCGACCTATGACCGCTATCCTGTGCTGCTGCATAAAGGCAGCGGCGTGTACGTGTATGACAACAAGGGACGGAAATATCTTGACCTGCTGAGCGGCATTGGCGTGAATGCGCTGGGCTATGCGCATCCGGCGATTACCAGGACGATTACGAAGCAAGCCAAGCTGCTGGTGCACACCTCGAACTTGTTCTATCACGAGTATCAAGTGCGGCTGGCGGCTGCGTTGACCAAAATTTCCGGCATGGACCGCGTGTTCTTTACCAATAGCGGCACGGAAGCCTGGGAAGGCGCGCTGAAGCTGGCCCGGGCTTATGCCAAAGAAAATTGCGCTACGGGAGCAGAGCCCAGATACAAGATTCTTGCGCTGGAACATGCTTTTCACGGCAGAACTTTTGGCGCCATGTCCACCACGCACAAAGAGAAATATCGTCTGCCCTTTGCGCCGGTGGTGCCTGGCGTGGAGTTCGTAAAGTTCAATGATGTCGCTGACCTGGAGCGCAAATTTGATTCAACCGTCTGCGCCATTGGCTTTGAGTTTGTACAGGGCGAGGGCGGCATTCGTCCGGTAAGCCAGGAGTTTGCGGAAGCCGCGCACAAGCTGGCGAAGAAGCATAACGCGCTGCTGATCGCCGATGAAATCCAGAGCGGCATGGGACGCACCGGCAAATGGTTTGCCTACCAGAATTATGGAATCCAGCCGGACCTGGTCACTGTGGCCAAGCCAATTGCCGGCGGACTGCCTTTGGGTGCGTTGCTGGCGACAGAAAAAGCTGCTGGCTGCATTCATCCGGGCATGCACGGAACAACCTTTGGCGGCGGGCCGCTGGCCTGCGCCGTGGCGCTGCAACTGATCACGATCCTGCAAAAAGAAAAGATGCTCAAGCACGTCCAGAAAATGGGCGACTACCTGATGGAGAATCTAAAAAAACTCCAGAAGAAACATTCCGGCATTACGGAAATTCGCGGCCAGGGATTAATGGTCGGCATGGAGTTTGAATCAGCTGATCTGGCCAAGCAAGTTTTTCAACAGATGCTGAAGCTGGGCACGATTGTGAACCGCACCGACGAAACGGTGATCCGGTTCCTGCCGCCCTTCATCATCAAGAAACAACATATAGACACTGCCGTGGGCCAGCTCAACCAGATATTGGCCAAGAGCAATGCGGCAGTCGCCACCACCGGAAGGAACAAATAAACCATGATGCCAGCAAGAATGTATGACCTTACAGCCATGAAGGCGCCGATTGAGCAGCCTGTGATCTGCCGTGACCTGGTTTCCGCGCAGGACTTTTCGCCGGAAGAGACCAAGTCTCTGTTTGAGCTGTCGCACATCATCAAGCATCGTCCGGCGGACTTCCGTGGCGCGCTGGCGGGCAAGCAACTGGTTTTGTTCTTTGAGAAACCATCTCTGCGCACGCGCCTCACGTTTGAGGCGGGCATGGCGAGCCTGGGCGGCACGTCACTCTTCATGGACCAGACAAACTCGCTGTTGGGCGAACGCGAACCGGTGCGTGATATCGCACGCAACGTGGAACGCTGGGTGGATGCTGTGGTGCTGCGCACCTTCTCGCATAACACCATCACGGAGATGGCGCGCCACACCTGCATTCCGGTGATCAATGCTCTGAGTGACAGTGAACATCCCTGCCAGGCGTTTGCTGATTTCTTTACACTGGAAGAAAAATTTGGCGATTTGAGCAAAGTGCATACGGCTTATGTGGGTGATGGAAACAACGTGGCCCATTCCTTGATGCTCACTGCCGCGGCTCTGGGTACGAGCATTTCTGTGGCGACTCCAGTGGGCTACGAGCCCAGCCCTGAGATGGTGGCTGCAGCAAAGCGGATTGGCCGCACCACGGGAGCGATCATTGACATTACAAATGATGCGCAAAAAGCCGTGACCGGCGCTGACGCGATTTATACAGACGTATGGGCCAGCATGGGGCAGGAAAGCGAAACAGAAGAACGGGCCAGAATTTTTGCGCCGTATCAGGTAAATGAAAAGCTGTTCTCTTATGCCGCGCCGCATGCCGTGTTTATGCACTGTTTGCCCGCGCATCGCGGTGAGGAAGTAACGGCTGAGGTGATTGATTCACCGCGGTCCATTGTGTTTGATCAGGCGGAAAACCGCATGCACATTCAAAAAGCGATCTTATTACTACTATTGGGCAGCGGTATGCGTACCTCGTCCCCAAGGAGCAATCATGCGTGAGAAAGTTGAGGCGCAAGAAGGCATGAGCGATCCCGCCCGGCGGGTGAGCGGGAGACTTCTGCCGAAATCCTGAGCGTAGCGCCGCCTTTGGCGCGCAGTCGAAGGATCATTTTAGGAAACAAAAGATTATGAGGAGCAATCATGCGTGAGAAAGTTGTTTTAGCGTACTCGGGAGGCTTGGATACCTCCATTATTATTCCGTGGCTCAAAGAAAACTATAACTGTGACGTGATTGCCATGATCGCCGATGTGGGCCAGGGAGAAGATATTGACGCCGTAGTGGAAAAAGCGCACAAGACCGGCGCAGCCAAGGTAATCGTAAAAGACTTGCGCGAAGAATTTTTACGCGACTACGTCTTCCCTGCTCTGCGCGCTGGTGCGGAATACGAGCATAAATATCTTTTGGGCACTTCGCTGGCGCGGCCAGTGATTGCCAAGCATCAGGTGGAAGTTGCGCTGCAGGAAAATGCCACTGCGCTTGCGCACGGCTGCACCGGCAAGGGCAATGATCAGGTCAGGTTTGAGCATGCTTTCCAGGCGTTGGCTCCGGAGCTGAAAGTAATTGCGCCATGGCGCGAATGGACTCTCAAGTCTCGCGAAGACTGCCTGGACTACGCCGAGCAGCGCGGTATTGCCGTAACCGCGAGCCGCGAGAAGATCCACAGCCGCGATCGCAATCTATGGCACCTGAGCCATGAAGGCGGAGAGCTGGAAGATCCGGCGAACGCGCCGTTTGATTCCACATGGCAGATTTCAAATTCTCCGCAGGAAGCGCCGGATCGCGAAGAGATCGTCGCGATAGGTTTTGAAGCGGGTACACCGGTTTCCGTGAATGGTCAGAAGCTTGATCCTGTGGCGCTGGTTGAGCTGCTCAATGAAATTGGCGGACGCAACGCCATTGGCCGCATTGATCTGGTGGAAAACCGCTTTGTGGGCATCAAATCACGCGGCTGCTATGAGACGCCCGGCGGCACACTGCTGCTCACGGCGCATCGCGAACTGGAGGCACTTTGCCTGGAGCGCGAAGTCGCGCAT
>DASZMF010001110.1:0-2936 GCA_035552035.1 Candidatus Angelobacter sp. | reverse complement strand
GATGACGCTGGAGCAGAAGCATGCCGAGCCGACGTGGGCCAATGTGAAATATCCGCCCATTGACTACCAGGGGCTCTCCTATTATTCCGCGCCCAAGCAGAAGAAAGAATTGAAGAGCCTGGACGAAGTGGATCCGGAAATTCTGGAAACGTATTCCAAGCTGGGTATTCCGCTGCATGAGCAAAAGTTGCTCGCCGGAGTGGCCGTGGACGCCGTATTTGACAGCGTTTCCGTGGCAACCACCTTCAAAGCCAAGCTGGCGGAAGTGGGCGTGATCTTCTGTTCATTTTCTGAAGCGGTCAAGAACCATCCTGAGCTGGTGAAGAAATATCTGGGCTCGGTGGTTCCATATACTGACAATTTTTTTGGCGCGCTGAACTCGGCTGTCTTCAGTGACGGTTCGTTTGTCTATGTGCCCAAGGGCGTTCGCTGCCCCATGGAACTCTCTACGTATTTCCGCATCAACGCGCAGAATACGGGACAGTTCGAACGCACGCTGATCATTGCCGACGAAGGCGCTTACGTCAGCTATCTGGAAGGCTGCACCGCGCCGATTCGCGATGAAAATCAGCTGCACGCTGCCGTGGTGGAGTTGATCGCGCATGACAACGCGACCATTAAATATTCCACGGTACAAAACTGGTATCCGGGTGACAAAGAAGGCAAAGGCGGTATTTACAACTTTGTGACCAAGCGCGGCAAGGCGCTGGGCAAGAACTCAAAAATTTCATGGACGCAGGTGGAAACCGGCTCGGCGATCACTTGGAAGTATCCCAGCTGCATTCTGCAGGGCGATAACTCCGTGGGCGAGTTTTATTCCGTAGCGCTGACCAACAATTATCAGCAGGCCGATACCGGCACCAAGATGATCCATATCGGCAAGAACACCAAGAGCACGGTGGTGGCAAAAGGTATTTCCGCCGGCCACGGACAGAATACCTACCGTGGCATGGTGAAGATATTGAAAGGCGCAAAAGGCGCGCGCAATTACACGCAGTGCGACTCGCTGTTGATAGGCGACAAGTGCGGCGCGCATACCTTCCCGTATATCGAAGTAAAGAACGCCAGCGCCCGCATGGAGCATGAGGCGTCTACTTCAAAGATCGGCGAAGACCAGATTTTTTACCTGCAGCAGCGCGGAATTTCCAAGGAAGAAGCCGTGAGCATGATTATCAATGGCTTCTGTAAGGCAGTGTTCAAAGAACTGCCCATGGAGTTTGCCGTGGAAGCGCAGAAGCTGCTCGGCATCAGTCTTGAGGGGAGTGTTGGATAAAACGATGAGTTTGCTTGAAATCAAAAACCTGCACGCAAAAGTGAATGGCAATGAGATTCTGAAGGGAATCAACCTCACCGTGAACCCGGGCGAGGTGCATTCCATCATGGGGCCGAACGGCTCCGGCAAAAGCACGCTGGCCCAGGTGCTGGCGCGTCGGGAGAGCTATGAAGTGACTGACGGCTCCATTACCTTTGACGGCAAAGACCTGCTGGAAATGAAAGCCGAAGACGCGGCTTGCGAAGGCCTGTTTATGGCGTTCCAGTATCCGGTGGAAATTCCCGGCATCAGCAATGCGTACTTTCTGCGCGCGGCGTTGAACGCCACCCGCAAATTCCGCGGACAGGACGAAATGGACGCGATGGACTTTCTTCCCTTGCTCAAAGAGAAGATGCGCTTGCTGGAGATGGACGAGCGGTTTCTGAACCGCCCGGTGAATGAAGGTTTTTCTGGCGGCGAAAAGAAGCGCAACGAGATTGTGCAGATGGCAGTCCTCGAACCGAAGCTGGCGGTACTGGACGAAACCGATTCCGGTCTGGATATTGACGCGCTGAAGATAGTCTCCAAGGGCGTAAACGCCATGCGCAATAAAAACCGGAGCATGATGCTGGTCACGCACTACCAGCGGCTGCTCGATTACATTGTGCCGGATTTTGTTCACGTGCTGGTCAACGGACGCATTGTGAAATCTGGCGGTCCTGAGCTGGCGCTTGAGTTGGAGCAAAAAGGTTATAGCTGGACAGAAGGCGAACTGGCCGGCGCGAAGCGGTAGTTCTGCCAAGCTCCGCATGGGGCGACACAAAGAATTTTGAGGAAGCTAAAACGTGATTACAGCAACCCAGGCTCCGGAAAAATATTCGGAGATTTTTGATCAATTCAATCGCCGCGCCACGGCCCAACCGGGCTGGCTGCAATCGTTGCGGCAGGAAGCGTTTGCGCGTTTTGCCGAAACCGGCTTTCCGACGACGCATGATGAAGATTGGCGCTTCACCAATGTGTCAGAAGTCGCGAACACTCCGTTCGAACTGGCCGGCGCGGAAGCTGTGAGTAAAGAACAGCTGGAGCAGTTCGGCGCATCTCAGTTTGCTGCTCAGCTGGTCTTCATCAATGGCTTGTATTCAGAGAAGCTTTCAACTCTCGCCCCCATGCCCAAAGGCGTGCGGGTAGTGAGCCTGGCGGCCCAGCTGCGGGTCGATCCGGCCAGCATTGAGCCACATTTTGGACGCTATCTGAATTACCAGCGCGACGCATTTTGCGCGCTCAATACGGCCTTCGCGGAAGATGGCGTTTATGTCCACGTTCCGCAAGGCGTAGTTGTGGAAGATCCGATTTACGTGCTTTACGTGACGGCTCCGGGCGCTGGGCCACAAATGAACCATCCGCGCAATTTAATTGTGGCGGAACAGAACAGCCAGGTCACCGTGGTGGAAGATTACGTTTCACTGGGTGAAGGCGCATCATTTTCCAACGCCGCAACGGAACTGGTAGCCGCTGACAACGCAAACGTATCGCATTACATGATTGTTCGTGAAGGTGCGGGAGCCAACAACTTTTCCACGCTCCGCATTCAGCAGGGCCGCAGCGCCAATGTCTCTACGCATTCCCTGCTTTTGAGTGGAGCGCTGATTCGGAACAATGTGCACCCGGTCCTGGCAGGCGAGGG
>DASZMF010001109.1:0-4030 GCA_035552035.1 Candidatus Angelobacter sp. | reverse complement strand
TGCTCCGAACCATTCAGCTCAAGCAAATCAGCAGTACTAGCAAATCAGCAGTACTAGCAAATCAGCAGTACTAGCAAATCAGCAGTACCAGCAATCAGCAGTACGGCAATCAGCTTAAGCAGTTCATTACGCGGCCGCGCTGGTTTCTTTGTCGAAGTCGGCGAAGCCTTTGCCTTGTTCTGCCAGGCGCTTTAGCAGTGGCGCGGGCGCCCAGATTTCTCCGTGTTGTTTGTGGAACTGCTGAATGCGCTCGTAGACTTTTTTCAGCCCCACGGTGTCTGCATACCACATGGGGCCGCCGCGGTGCGCGGGGAAGCCATAGCCGGTGAGATATATCACATCAATGTCCACGGCGCGCAGGGCAAAACCTTCTTCGAGGATTCGCGCGCCTTCATTGACAAGCGCGTAGAGCAGACGGTCAACAATTTCTTCTTTGGAAATTTCGTGCTGCTTGATGCCTGCTTCAGCGGCCCACTTGCGTACGTTTGCTTCCACTTCAGGGTCAACAATGGCGCGGCGATTTTCGTCGTACTTGTACCAGCCTGCGCCGGTCTTCTGGCCGTAGCGTCCCATTTCGCAGAGCTTGTCTTCTGAGAGCGGCTGCCGCTCACCGGGTTTTTCCAGGTGCTTAAATTCCTTGCGGATGCGCCAACCCACGTCCAGCCCAGCGAGATCGCCGACAGCCAGAGGTCCCATAGCCATCCCAAAATCGAACATTATTTTGTCAATCGCTTCTACGGTTGATCCTTCTTCCATCATGAATTGCGCTTCACGGCGATACGGGCCAAACATTCTGTTGCCGACAAACCCTCGGCAATTGCCCACCAGCACGCCGACCTTCCCCAGCTTCTTGGCCAGTTGCATACAGGTGGCGATGACTTCTTTGCTCGTCGCCTTGCCACGCACCAGTTCCAGCAAGCGCATTACATTCGCGGGGCTGAAGAAGTGCGTGCCGATCACCGCCTCAGGACGCGACGTGGCCGACGCAATCTCGTCGATGCTCAAGGTAGAAGTATTGCTGGCGAGGATCGCGCCTTTTTTGCAGATCTTGTCCAGGTCGCCGAAGATTTGTTTCTTGAGCGCCATGCCTTCAAACACGGCTTCAATCACCATGTCCACGGACTCAAAGCCGTCATAAGTGAGCGTGGGCTTGATCAGGTTCATGCGATCGTCCATTTGCTGCTGCGTGAAGCGGCCCTTCTTCACTGAGTTATCGTAATTTTTGCGGATCGTATTCATGCCGCGATCAAGCGCCGCCTGCTCGGTCTCTTTCAGCAGCACGGGGATACCGGCATTGGCAAAATTCATGGCGATGCCGCCACCCATGGTGCCCGCACCAATCACGGCTGCAGAGTTTACGGGAATAATCGGCGTGTCTTTGGGGACATCAGGAATTTTTGCCACCTGGCGCTCGCCAAAGAAGACGTGAATCAGCGCCTTCGACTGGTCAGAGAACAGGCATTCGGTAAACAGCTTGCGTTCAAATTCCACACCCTGGTCGAAGGGAAGTTTGGTCGCGGCTTCCACGGCGTCAATGGCTGCCATGGGGGCCATAAGTCCGCGAGCTTTTTTGCGGGCGGCATCGCGCGCGGCGGCAAAGATCGGCGCATTCTGCTCCGGCGTCCCCAGCTTCTCATTGCGCTCACGCGTTTTTGGAATGGGCTTGCCAGCCACTTCGCGGGCAAAGGCCACGGCTCCGGCGAGCAGATCGCCGTCAATCAGTTTGTCCACAATGCCGGCGGCCAGAGCGTCTTTGGCTTTAATCGGATTGCCATCCACGCACATCTCCACGGCCTTGGCCACGCCCGCCAGCCGCGGCAACCGCTGCGTGCCGGCTGCTCCGGGAATCAGGCCAAGCTTCACTTCCGGCTGCCCCACCACCGCACTGGGTACCGCCACGCGATAATGCCCAGCCATCGCCGTCTCCAGCCCGCCGCCAAACGCCTGCCCATGGATAGCCACCACCACCGGCTTGGTGCAATCTTCCATGCGCTGCAGAATCGGCACCAGTGAGAGCCCGCGCTGGTTCTTGCCCGATGTGATCTTGCCGAACTCAGCAATGTCCGCGCCGGCAATAAAAGTTTTGCCGCCGCCAATCAGCACCGCCGCTTTTACGCTGGGGTCTTTATCAATCTGCTCAATCGCTTCCTGAATGCCCTCCGGCACTCCCGGGCTCAGCGCGTTGACCGGCGGATTGTTGACCGTGATGATGGCAATGTCGTTGTCTTTTGTCAGTTGGACCAGATCACTCATTGGGGGTTCTCTCTTCTAAAAGGCTTTAGTTTTCTAAATGGCTTTGGGTTCAGGATCTTAAAATTCTGGGTCTTAAATATTAAGGGTCATAAAATTTAGGATCTTTAAATTAACGACCTTAAAATTCAGGCTGCGCCGCCGCACTTCTTCCCCGGCGATAGCGCACATGATGACCGTAAAGTTTAGTGAATGGTGATTCAGTTGGTCAAACCACTGCCTGGGGCGACGACGGATGATTCGCGCCGTTTATCGCCAGCAACTCTCCGTGCTTATAGTCCGATTCCTAATGCTTTGTGGCTTTCTGATGTTTTGTGGCACCGGCACTCCTGCCGGTGGCTTTTTAAAGTTTCATAGTTTTTTCTTTTCCTTGATCAGCGACCATCAGCGTTAATCTGCGGCAAAATGGCCTTTCCAGATCACCCGATCACGTGCGATCACCCGATTTTTTCAATTTCCACTTTTGGCAATCCCGGCGATTTTGGCAATCTCTCTCCTAAGTTCCACCACCTCCAGCGGACACTCATCCCAGTTATGGTTCCAGCACACAATCAAATGGCACTTTTCCGGATCATGCATGTGGTCCCTGAAATTTCTGCTTTCATATTCAAATTCAATCTTTACCCGCTGCCATTTGCCAGGTTCAATTTCTCTAAAAGCCTCGCAGTCCGGAAAGGCCGTCTGAATATGCGTAATGGCAAAGCCCAGCTTTCTGGCCGTTGCGCCAAACAGAAACACCACGCCTTGTTCGTTCGTCGGTGAGAGCAGCAGTTCAAAAGGCACCACCGGAGGCCCGTAAACCGGCTCGTCCATTCTCAGCACCGGCTTGGAGTCCGAACCCGATATCCATGGCGAATTCCGTGTCTGCATCGGCGTGGCCTGCAGGTAGGTCCGCACTATATCCAGTTCGTCTTTCCATTCTTCTTCCAGGCGCTGCTCCATCGCATAGCGCATCAGCCCGCCGGCAACCCCCGTCCACCCGCCAAACCGACGCACCAGCGGCCCGCTGCTGTATTTGCCGCCGGCCTCATATTCCACCAGTGACGGCACTTTCCTTAGCTGTCTCACCAACCGTATCCAGTCCTGAAACAGTTCGTTCATGCTCGTCTTGTAGCCGCAGCCCACCCGCTCCAGCCCGCAGGCCCGTAACGCGGCCGCATAATGTCCAAAATTCCTTCGCACCGCATGCGCTGAAAGCTTTTGCAGCCCCGCCAGCTCCGTAAGTGAAGGCGTGTGCCCCAGCTCCCGCGCCGCCTGTTGGATTGTCTGTATTACCTCTTCTTTGTTCATGGTCATTTCTCCGTAAATGGAAAAAGCCACCAGTGGGGCGGCTCATAATGTTGGTGTCAGCCATTGGCTGATGTGCTGATAGCTAATTACTGATGGCTGACTGCGGATGCTCCGATGACAGGCGATGGCGGCGATTCTTTGTCGCTAGCCACCTTTGTGTTCCTTCGTGTCCTTTGTGGTTAAAGGGTTTGGGTAAGCTGTGAAGATCGTACATTCTGCATTATGGCCGAAAAGAACGACATTGTCAATAGTTTTCTGTCTAAAAACAACATGTGCAAAAAGGGTTTCTTTTCTATTACTTACTGACCCAAGGGGGTGTGTGGGGTGGCGGGCCCCATCTCTTACGTCACGCTGAGCCGCACTGGAGAAAAGAAGAAGTTGGTCTTTTATCACCTAACCAAACCGCGGGTGCCCCATCCTTTACGTCACGCCATGCCGCGTTAAAGAAACAAAAATGTGATGGACGTAAAGGGTGGGCCAGTAAACCGCC
>DASZMF010001108.1:0-2376 GCA_035552035.1 Candidatus Angelobacter sp. | reverse complement strand
TTGTAACGATTGCAACAATCCTGTTTCTGGGTTGCGCGATGGGTGGATACGCATATCACCGCACACAGGTAAAGTTGCGCCAGCTGGCTGCAGAAACCAAAGCCAGAGAAGCCAAGCAGCAAGCCGAACTCGAGCCAATTGCTATTCCGATCGCGGCGCCAACTCCCACGCAGGAAGTAATTGCGCGGGACACTACAGTTAAATTTTTCCCAACGAATGCGGGCAAGAACGCAGGAGCAGCAAAGCAAACCGCGCCTGTGCCTGCACCGCAGAAAGCCACCAGTTCGCCGAACCAGGTTTTTGTGCAGCAGAGCGAATTGAAACTGATTTCAAAACCCGATGGCGCCAAAGTGGAGATTGACGGCTGGAGCGAGCCAAACTGGATTACGCCGTTTGTGGCATCGCACCTGGCCGCCGGCCATCACACACTCGTTTTTAGTAAGTCAGGTTATCTGCAACAGACGCGCGCGGTTGAATCTGTAGCCGCCAAGAGCGTTGATGTGTCCGCGGAGTTAACACCGGCGGTTTCCACGCTGGTAGTTACCAGCAATCCGCAAGGGGCAAACGTCTGGGTGGACGCCAAAGACAGCGGCCTGACCACGCCAGCACAGCTGACGGTGGACAAAGGATTCCATAAAGTCACGGTACGCAAGTCTGGATTCAAAGACGCCTCTGTGGAAGAAACGGTTTCTGAAGGCCAGACCATGAGCTTCTCTCCGGTGCTGCTGAGCCTTGATCCACAGTCTGAAGCTGGCAAGAGCCCGAACTTCCTGCGCAAGATTTTTGGTACCGAAACGATTCCTGAAGGCAAAGGGTTGGTGCATATCCGCACTGACCCTGAAGGCGCAAGCATTGTTGTAGATGGTAAGGCGGCTCCCAAGAAAACCAATGCGCGCTGGCCCGCTGATCCGGGCGTTTACAGCATTGTGCTGCAGATGAGCGGCTATAAAACCGTGCACAGAAACGTAAAGGTGCAAAAAGGCAAGACCGTAAATATTGACGAGATACTTGAGAAACAGTAACCATGTCTTATGGCCCGCCTGATCATCTCCGCTCCTGACGGGAAAAACGGAATACTCGAACTCAATAAGCCAGTCATTACCATGGGCCGGGGGAATGCCAACGACCTCGTCCTGAATGATCCCAGCGTCAGCCGCTTTCATGCGGTCATCAAGCTCAGAAATAATTCCATCTTCATCGCCGACCGCGGCAGCACCAACGGACTGGTGCTGAACGATGAAAAAATCACCAAAGAAACTGAGTTAAAGAATGGCGACGTCGCGCTCGTCGGTCTGTATAAACTGCTGCTCGAAAATGCAGGCGAAGAGGGCATACAGGTCCGCCGGGGCGAGTGGCCATCTACGCTGAACCACATCATGCATGGGCGTGATGAGCAGACTGGCCTTTCCAGAAGCGGCGCTATCCCGCAAAGCGACCTCACCGATTTATCCAGCCGGGTAAAAAAACTCGAGCGGGAGAACTATCTGCTTACGGTTTTGTACGAAGCCGGCAAGGCCCTGAATTCCAAGCTGGCGCTGGAGGATATCTGCGAGCAAGTGGTGTCGCTGGCCTGCCTGATTGAAGGCGTGGAGCGCGGCTTTGTGATGCTGTTTGACGAACGCGGCGAGGTAATGCGGCAGAGCGAGGTGCGCTATCGCGACCCGGCGAACTCTGAGAACAAACCGCAGATCATTTTGAGCCAGAGTGTGCTGGAGATGATCCGCAAAGAGAAGCAGCCAATCCTGATTGAGAATGTAACCGAAGACGAGCGCTTCGCCGGCAGTGAGAGCCTGAGAATTTCCGGACTGCGCTCTGCCATGTGCGCGCCGCTGGTGGGCAAAGAGCGGCTGTTCGGAATTTTGTATGTGGATAATCTGGAGAGGGCTTCTGCATTTACGCAGGAAGAGCTAAATGTATTCGCGCTGGTGGCGGCGCAGGCCGGGGCAGCCATCGACAATGCCGCCGCCCACGAGAAGATTGCGCAGCAGGCATTGCAGCGCTCCGCGCTGGAGCGCTTTCTCTCGCCTGAAGTAGTCGAGATGGTTGTAGCCAACCCGGACATAAGGCTGGGCGGCGTGAATCAGGAAGTTACGGTGATGTTCGCGGACATACGCGGCTTTACCGCCATGAGCGAAAAGATGGAACCGAGCCATGTGGTGGAGATCCTGAATGAATATTTCACCCGCGTCACTGACGTGATCTTTGATAACGGCGGCACACTGGACAAATATATTGGCGACGCCGTGATGGCGGTCTTTGGCGCTCCGATCTCCAAAGGAAACGATGCGGCCAGCGCAGTGAATTCGGCGATCCAGATACAGCGGCTTTTGATCGAGTTAAATCGCGATGCTGCGGCGCGTAACTGGCCAGAGCTGC
>DASZMF010001107.1:0-4912 GCA_035552035.1 Candidatus Angelobacter sp. | reverse complement strand
CAGCGTTACGATTGTGACCAGGCTAAGAGCATGGAAACAATCTAAAGTTCCCAGGAAAGCGGCTTGCCGGTCCGCCAATCCCGATACCAGCCCGTAAGCTCTTTGCGCCGCGCCGTCCGGACTTGATCCCGCGCTGGTGAGTAGTTGGGTGAGGTTGTCGAGCTGCTGCGTAAAGATGGGGTTTTCTGGCGTGAGATGCTGCACCAGCACGCTATGGTGAAATTGCGTCCGGCGCTCCAGCATGGTGGTGACAAAAGCAATGCCAAAACTTCCCCCCAGGTTGCGGAACAGGTTGGTAATGCTGGAAGCCTTGTTGTTCTTGTTCGCGGGAAGATAGGAATACGCCAGCGAGCTGACGGGCACGAAGAAAAATCCCAGGCCAATACCTTGCAGCGCCCGAGCCAGCGCATAAGCCTGATAGTCCGAGCCAAGATCAAGCGAGGAGAAACGCCACATGGCCAGTCCCATAAAAATCGAGCCGGCTACGATCAGCTTTTTTGCGCCAGCCTTGGGAATCAGCCGGACGACTACGGGCGCCATGAGCACAATCACAAACGCTCCGGGACCAAGCACCAGACCCGCGTCTGTGGCTGTGTATCCGTAAAGCGATTGCAATACCTGAGGAATCAGCACGGTGCTACCGAATAAGATAAAAAAGAAACCAAAATAGAGAGCGTTCGACACAGCGAAATTGCGCTCACGAAAAAGCTTGATCTCCACCACGGGATCTTCGTGGTGCCACTCGTAAATAACTGCTGAAATTAAAGCAATAATCGCAACAGTGAGGAAAATGATGATGAAGTGGCTCTCCAGCCAGTCTTCACGCTGGCCTTTGTCCAATACGATTTCCAATGCGCCAAAGCCCACTGCGATAAGCGAGATGCCAAAATAATCAATCTTTAGCTTCCCGCCGATACGCGCTGCTTTTGCTTCTTCAACAAATTGCGGCGGGTCAGAGACCAGCCTATGCGTAAGGATCAAACTGACAATGCCAATCGGAATGTTGATGAAAAACACCCAGCGCCAGGAGAAATGATCGGTGATCCATCCGCCCAGCGGAGGACCAACTGCTGGCGCGGTGACAATGGCCATGCTGTAAAGCGCAAAGGCCGCGGCGCGCTTTGCGCCGGGAAAAGTATCGACCAGGATTGCCTGCTCCACCGGAGCCAATCCGCCGCCGCCCACGCCCTGAAGAATCCGGAAGAAGACCAGCAATCCCAAACTCGGCGCAATGCCGCACAAAAAACTGCTGGCCACAAAGAGCGCCACGCACGCCATGTAATAATTTTTGCGGCCGAACACGCGGCTCAACCACGCGCTCAACGGCAGCACCACGGCATTGGCCACAAGGTAGCTGGTGAGTACCCAGGTGCTTTCGTCGTAGCTTACGGCCAGACCGCCGGCAATGTGAGGAAGGGAAACGTTGGCGATGCTGGTGTCCAGCAACTCCATGAAAGTTGCCAGAGTCACGGTGATTGCCACAAGCCACGGATTGACCGCCGGTTTAGAGATGCTCTGCGCTCCTGCTGCCAGCGATCCGGGAAGGGCTTGTGTGCTCACTTTTGTGCTTAAGCTCCTGAAACTGCGTTTACAGCGTAAACTCTTGCTTCAAAAAGATGCGTACGGTGTACGCTTGGACGCAAAAAATAAAATCTATTCAAATTGCCGGGTTACCGTGGCAATTACTTCCTCTTTCATGCGCTGCGGATCTTTCCACGGATAGCACTTGCTGGTGGTGATCAACGAACTGGCCAGCCCGTGTATGGCTACGCGGATAATCTGGGCTGCCATCTCCACATCCACTTCAATGCCCTTGGCTTCAGCGCATTCACGCACGCCCAGCCGCAGGCGGTCCATGGCATGTTGTCCAATGGCCACTTTGCGCTCGGCTACAGGCCCTGGAGGCATCACGGTCATGAATGTTACTTTGTAATGATTGGGGTGGCTCAGGTGGAAATCCACGATGGTTTGCACGCATCTGCGCAATACTTCCAGCCGCGTGCCCGGCGTTTGCCGCGTCTTATCCAGCAGCTGAATCATCCGGCCAAACGTCTCTTCACAGATGGAGAGCAACAACTCTTCCTTGTTCTCATAATGGCGATAGATCGCCATGGGCGAGCAGCCAATCTCTGCGCCAATGCGCCGCATGGAGACGCTTTCATAGCCCTCGCGAGCAAACAGGTCGCGTGCGGTATCGCGAATCTGGTCGCGCAGCGGGATCTGCGTACGGCGGCTCTTGGTCGGTCTGACAGCTGAGGCGCGTTTTTGGGCAACTGGCATATTCTGGCTCCCGATTAAATGTTTACACCGTAAACATAGAATGTCAAGCAGAGTTTTGCGGGTTCGTTTTACGATGGTTCTTGGCTATCCGCGCTTGAAGAGAACTACGTCACGCATTTATTACCGAAACAGTATGGTTACTCTTCGGCAAAATCTTCATCGTCAAAAATATATGGCGCGATGTGGAGAACCTGGAAGCGCACCTGCTCGTGGCACTGGTCGCAGCTGGGGAAGGGATCGCCGCGATGCATCACAGCCTCATGCGAGGGCCGATGCTCTTCATGGTGAATTACCTGATAGATTCCGCTCTCTGGCACAGTTTGCCCGGCCTGGAAAAATAATTTGCCGGACTTGCGTCCAGTCTTATGGCGCGGGCCGCTGTCTTGTGGGGACCACTCTAACTGGGGTTGTTGCCAACGTACCAGTCCTTGCTGGGGGCTCATAGCAAGCCATACTAAATTGACAGAAGCATGTCAGCAACTCTGAAATAGTTCAGAAACCGTTTGGAGTACCTGAGTGGCAGCTCCGATTCAGCAACTTAGCTTGGGACGCGCTGGTTATGCATGCAATAAGCTGGCTCAGCATTGTTTGCTTTTTGGTAAAATTGGCCTCCACGGGCATGACAGGAAACAAAACCATCTTCCGCACCGATGAGCCGATTCCTGAGAGCGGAATTTACCGCGTAATTCATAAAGCCCATAGAGTTCCGCATGAGGTCACGCTTTTAAGCGGACAAAATTTTCCTCGCTGCTCCAAATGCAAGGACGCGGTACAGTTCGAGCTGATTCAAGCTGCAACAGAGCTGCTGCATGAGCACGGCTTTCGCGTACATCTATATGAGCTGCCGGTGGAAGAGTGCGACGATTCAACCCTGGGCAAATGCCAAAAGAATAAACCTGTGATGTGAGCTTGAAGCGGTTAACAGCAAACCACAACAGAACGCTTCCGCCCGCACGATGATTGATTATGACCATCCTCAAACCACCCTGCGACGAAGCTGCGATTCTTTCAAGGCTTTGCGGTTCTCCTAAGAAAACCAGTGGCCCATGGGTGCTGGCAGCCACCATCCTGGGCTCAAGCATGGCGTTTATTGATGGCACGGTCGTCAATATCGCGCTACCGGCATTGCAATCATCGCTGCACGCCACAGCCAGCCAGATTCAATGGATCGTGGAATCGTATGCGCTTCTGCTGTCTTCTTTGTTGCTGCTAGGCGGATCTCTGGGTGACATCTACGGACGCGCAAAAGTATTTACTGCGGGCGTGGTCGTGTTTGGTGCGGCGTCACTCTGGTGCGGCTTTGCGCCTTCGATCACTGCTCTTATCATTGCGCGCGGCGTGCAGGGTGTAGGTGCGGCGCTGCTGGTGCCGGGCAGTTTGGCGCTCATCAGCGCGTCTTTTCCTGAAGAGGAGCGCGGACGCGCCATTGGCACGTGGTCTGGATTTACTTCCATCACGGCGGCCCTTGGTCCGGTGCTGGGCGGATGGATTGTGCAACACGGCTCATGGCGATGGGTGTTCTTTATTAATCTTCCGATTGCTGTCGCTGTTGTGGGCATAACGCTATGGCGCGTGCCGGAAAGCCACGACGAAGAAACGCACAGAAAACTGGACTGGCCCGGTGCTCTGCTGGCCACCGCCGGCCTGGGCGCGATTACCTTTGCCTTGATTGAAGCTTCGCAGGGCGGGCTGGTGGTGAAGCTCATCGCGCTGGCTGGCGTGCTGTGTTTGATTAGTTTTCTGGTGGTGGAAGCGCGATCTTCTGCGCCCATGGTTTCACTGGCGCTGTTCAAGTCCAGAAACTTTACGGCGGCCAACCTGCTCACGTTTTTTCTGTACGCGGCTCTTGGCGGGATCTTGTTTTTTCTTCCACTCGATCTGATCCAGGTGCAGCACTATTCTTCCACCGCTGCTGGAGCGGCATTGCTGCCACTTATCCTGCTGATGTTTTTGCTGTCGCGCTGGTCTGGAGGATTGATTGCCAAGTTCGGCGCTAGACTGCCGCTGACTATTGGTCCGATGATTGCGGCTGCGGGCTTTGCGCTTTTTCTTAGAGCAGATACGGGAGGAAGTTACTGGACAACATTTTTTCCCGCTGTCATGGTTTTAGGGTTGGGCATGGCGACGAGTGTCGCGCCGCTCACTACATCGGTGATGAATGCCGTGGCGCGCAACCATGCCGGCGCTGCCTCAGGAATTAACAACGCCGTTTCACGCGTGGCCAGCCTGCTGGCCGTGGCGGTGTTTGGACTCATGCTTTATTCCACCTTCAATCACAGTCTCGATCGCCAGTTGGATTCGCTCGCGGTTTCGGCTGCGGTCCGCAAGCAAGTGGATGAGCAGCGACCCAGATTGGCGGCAGCGCAGGTTGATGATCCGCAAATGCAGCGGGCCATCTCTGAATCATTTATTGCGGGATATCATTCTGTTTTATGGGCAGCAGTTGGATTGGCACTAGCTAGTGCATTGAGCGCATTTCTTCTGATGAGCCGGGAGAAGCAGCAGCACGCAGGAAATTAAACTGCGATTTTCTGAACGCCGCAGCTTCTTGCGGCATTGCTTCTCTATCAACCAAGCACGCTGATGTAAGCCGATTGACTATTCAAGCTCAGGAACATAACAAGGATAGCTT
>DASZMF010001106.1:0-2465 GCA_035552035.1 Candidatus Angelobacter sp. | reverse complement strand
CGCCGCTTTGCAGAGCACGCATGCGGGCCGGGGCGCCGGAAACAAAGATTGGCCCGTCAGAGCGGAGAAACATCTGCGCACCGCGCATCTCAATCACGCCATGCTGCGGAAGAATGGAGGTGTCTTTGAACAAATAAATGTCGCAAGACTGGCTGCTGCCAATAGTCGTAAGCGGCTTATACAAAATGAACTGCTTGCCCGCCAGCGGCCCAGAAGCCACATAAAGCCAGCGGTCTTTGAGAGCGCTTTCCACAATGCCAATGGCTACGCCGGTGGCGAGCCCCAGCAAACCAAAACCAACGCCACGGCTTAAGCTGCCAGTGCGCGTGAGAAAGCTGATGGGATCAAACACCACTCCGCCCAGCCCGGCGCCAATGAGTCCGCCCAGAATTCCATATTTGGTTTTGCTGCCAGAGCGGTCCACCAGACCATAGACAACGCCTCCGGCAACGCCAAACACCGCCCAGGCAATGCCGCGCACCAGCCAGAAGGCGGGATTTTTATAAGTCTGCACGCCCAGGGACGCAATGATCTCCCGGCCAATAAAAAAGATGATGTTGGCAAAGCGGTCAAAGATGAAACCAAATACCAGACCAAGGACCAGGCCCAGCAGTCCGCGGATCATCGCCTTTTTCGCGGAGCGCTCCACAATGCTTTCCGCCACGCCCAGGCCCAGGCAGGTAAACGTGACAATGCAGGGAAGCATGAAGATATGCGCCCAGCCGCCATGGTTCTCCTGGCCTTCATAAAAGAAAGGTTCGCATATGCCCCAGCCCACCAGCGAACCCACCAGTCCGGCGGCGCCCAGATAGAACCAGGCCTTTAGAAAGATGCTTCCCTTTTCCTCGGCTGCAGCGGCAGGACCATCCGCAGGCGTGGCTATGTTGCCATATTGTTTTGCACCGGGCGCGGTAGGAACCATGCCTCCGCTGGGTGCCGATGCCGGCACTTCAACACTGGCCAGATCGTCCAGGGTGATCTTGAGAATAGGCTTGTCGTCAGTGCTTGCCATTGGTTCCTTTGTCGTTTGCTTTTTGCGCGGGCGCTTTTTGGTCAGGAGAAAGTTGCGGTTGGGCCTCTGCAGCGGGCTGGCCCAGGCCATTTGGGTTCGCGGCGCCACCCGGACTAAACAATTCCGGATGCTGCATTCCAAGTTGCCTGATCTCCTCAATGATTTGCTCGTCTTTTTCCAGCCGGTCAAAGACCGGGGCAAATCGCCAATTCATAAAAAAGTAACAGAGAGCGATTCCAAATATCATGGCAGCCGCATAACCCACGATGCGGCTCGCCCAGGTTATCCATTCTGGCTCCCGTGGGCCTGAAAGCTTATTGTGCGCGGAGCGAGCCATGGAATCCATGGCCAGATCTTCGTCGTTCTCTTCGTAATCGCTGAGGCCGGACTCGGTGATCTCTACAGCCTGCGAATAGCCGACCCGTATGTCAGAAAGTTTTTCAATGTTGCCGCCGATCCAGCCAAAGCAGCCTTCTTCATCCGTGTGCGGATCAAACACCCACGCTACCTGCTGCGGGTTGGAAAAGAAGTTCTGCTGGATAAAAAGATCGTGCTCGGAAAGAAACACGCCGAACCCGGGATGCGAGTGATACCAGCCGACAATCTTGTGGTCAGGAAATTCTTTGTCTTTGATTTTGTAAATATGCTCCCAGGTGTCCTGGGTAAAGGTGACGTGAGCGCCGCCCTGCGCTGCGTTGATGCCGGCAATACAGGCCTCTACGGTCATGCGCTCATTTTCATTGCTGCCAATCAACACGCCGCAAACTTCCGCCTTCATTGACGTGCGCGCGTGCTGGCGGATCTTGCGCAGGACTTCAGATTCCATCACCACCACTGGCTGCGTGGATACCCTGACTTTTACCTTGGCTGGTTTTGCCATTAGCGCGCCGCCCCCGTAGCCATGAGGCCGAGCACATGCTTTTCATCGCCGGCCATTAGATATGCGATCTCGCGTTCAGCTGAGCGCGCGGTAAATACGTCAAAGAGTGGAAGCCCCAGCTGGTCCAGCGTGCGATCGCCAAATGATTCTGTTCCGGAATACCCGTGCGCGGTAACCACGGTACGCATATGGCTGTCGCCAGGACATTTCCCGCGCCCATAAGGCACCGTGCCCACAGCGGCAAACAACTCTTCTTCCGCGCCGCAGCCCGGGCAGACCAGTTTGTGAATCACATCGCGGCTGAATTCCAGAGCCACGTCCTGCGAGCCAAGCTCGCGGCGGGCGTGCGTGAGCAGCTGCGCCAGCGTGAAATCCCGCGATGTTTCATTGAGTCGGACAACCTCAGCAAAGGTGTAATGGCTCATGCACTCCGCGTTTTCTGTGTACTCAACCTTGTAAGAAGTATGGTTCAGCCCTTCAAAGATGAAACCCTTCCCAGCCAGCACCGGCAGGCCATGCAACAGCTTCACTGCTTCCTGTACTTGAATCCCGCCAATGATGGAAGAGATAGTG
>DASZMF010001105.1:0-6408 GCA_035552035.1 Candidatus Angelobacter sp. | reverse complement strand
CCATGGATCAAGCCCATCAAATTCTCCATGTCTTTCTCTACCTTTGCTTCCACCATGAGTCTGCTTCTGCTCGCGCTGCAAATTCCAGCATGGCAGTTGAAGCTGGCTCGCCGGGCAATGGCCGCGAGTATTGCCCTGGAGATTTTCAGTCTGGGCGCGCAAGCATGGCGCATCTCCCATTCGCTCGTGGGACATTCATTCACTGACAGCGCTCTGGCTCAGCTCACCAACAGCATGGTCATGATTAATACCGCAATCGTCTGCTGGATGCTGGTTTTGTTCTGCGCCAATCGCGTGAAGACTGATCTGGTAGATAGGCCCATGGTTTCGGCAATCCGCTACAGCATGGTAATTTTTCTGGCTGGCAATGCGATAGGCGGATACATGCTGGCGCGCGGCTCGCACACCGTCGGCACATCGGATGGTGGTCCCGGATTGCCTTTTGTGAACTGGAGCGTCATCGCCGGAGACTTGCGTATTGCCCACTTCATCGCAATTCATGCCATCCAGATTGTGCCACTGTTCGCTTACATACTCTCGCAGATGACTCCTATACCCGCGGTGAAGCGCCGCCGCCTGGCCATCGCCGCGCTGGCAATCGCGGTGAGCGTAGCCGTGGGCGGAACGTTCATTCAAGCAGCGCTAGGGCATCCACTGCTTTCTCTTCGCTGATATATCAGTGCGATATATCAAAACGGAAATAGTGCAGCACTTGGTAGAAATAGCCGCTGCACTGTTTCAGTAGCAGAGCAACTAAGAAAGGAACGGGTCATGCAGGTAGTTTGGGTCAGCGTCGCCAGTCTGGCATTCGGAGCCATGGAACCAGAGGATATCGCGCAGCAGTTTACGGTCGGCAATCCCGCGCTGAAGCTGCGCAAGATGGTCGAACCGGTCTATCCTGAAGCTGCGCTGGAAAGCGGTATCAGCGGGACTGTTGTAGTGGAAGTATTTATTGATAAGCAGGGCGTGCCGCAGGCTTTCCATGCCGTGCGAGGCAATGCGATCCTGACCAACGCCGCGTTTAAAGCGGTGCAGCAGTGGCGTTGGCAGCCCTATCGGCTCAATCGTGAGGCTATTCCCGTGGAGATGACGTTGGCCATCCATTTCGAACCCTGGTAGAACGCGCAAGCCACCTTGCAACCTGCAATATCCGCCCGCAGAATTCGGGTCTGCCGCTCCGCGCCTTGCGCGATTGATCTTCTTTCCCTAACATGTTATAAAAGCGAGTTTTACTGGACTAGTCGCCTGCGGCAGAGCAATAGGGCTTTGCGGCGGTTAGCCAATGGTTCCACCGCGGCCAAGCCTCAAACCACGGAGTTTCTTGATGTGGAAGCGCGTTTCGGGGACTGCAGTAAGGCGTATTTAATCGAAAAGTCCACATTTTTATATTCTTTGGAGGAGTTACCTATGCACACCTGGCTCACATCGGGCCTGATGGGCCGCGTAATCCGCTCGCGCCGTACCTTGGCGCTGGTGGCCGTGTTGGCCGTTCTCACATTCGCCCTTCCCGCGGCATTTGCCCAGCAAGGGCAGGCCGCGCCACCAACTTCACAAGTAGCTGCGATTGTCACCCCGCAAACTGGCGCTACCCAGGAGGCAACTCCCGCAACCCCCGCTCCGGAAACCACCGGTGAAGCTGATCTCAAGCTGCCGGACATGAGCAAAGCCGAGTTCTTAGGCATAAACGGAAGAACGCTGCTGGAAATCGGGTTGATTTTCTGCGCTTTTGGCGGACTCTTTGGCCTGATCATCTACATGCAGTTGAAGAATGCGCCCGTGCATCGCTCCATGCTGGAAATCTCTGAGCTGATCTACGAGACCTGCAAAACGTATCTCGTAACGCAGGGCAAGTTCATCCTGATTCTTGAAGCGTTTATTGCCGTCGTGATTGTTCTTTACTTCGGCGTGCTTCAGCATCTGGCGCCGAATCGCGTGATCATCATTCTGCTGTTCAGCCTGGTGGGAATCGCTGGCAGTTACGGTGTGGCGTGGTTCGGTATCCGCATCAATACTTTCGCCAACTCGCGCACGGCATTTGCCGGACTCAGAGGCAAACCGTATCCGATTTACGCCATTCCGCTGAAGGCCGGCATGAGCATTGGCATGATGTTGATCAGCGTTGAATTGCTGATCATGCTCTGCATCCTGCTCTTTATCCCCGCGGACTACGCTGGCTCCTGCTTCATCGGCTTCGCCATTGGCGAATCACTGGGCGCTGCGGCTCTGCGTATTGCCGGCGGTATCTTCACCAAGATTGCCGACATCGGCTCTGACTTGATGAAGATTGTTTTCAAAATCAAAGAAGACGACGCCCGCAATCCTGGTGTAATTGCAGATTGCACCGGTGACAACGCCGGCGACTCCGTTGGCCCCAGCGCTGACGGCTTTGAAACCTACGGCGTAACCGGCGTAGCACTGATCACATTTATTTTGCTCGGCGTGCGCGGCGCGCATATCCAGGTGGAACTGCTGGTCTGGATCTTTGTAATGCGCATCATGATGCTGGTAGCCAGCGCGGTTTCTTACTTTGTGAATGAGACCATTGCCAAGGCAAAATTTGCCAACTCAGACGTCATGAATTTTGAAACGCCGCTGACCTCGCTGGTCTGGATCACCTCTTTTGTTTCAATGATTTTGACCTTCATCGTTTCCAAATTGATCATTCCGGATCTAGGCAACGATCCCACGCTCTGGTGGAAACTTTCCATCATCATCTCCTGCGGAACGCTGGCTGGAGCAGTCATTCCTGAACTGGTCAAGGTCTTTACCTCTGTGGAATCCGCGCACGTAAAAGAGGTTGTGATCTCGTCAGAAGAAGGCGGCGCGTCACTCAACATTCTGTCTGGCCTTGTGGCTGGAAACTTCTCAGCCTACTGGCTGGGAATCAGCATTGTTGCCCTCATGAGCATCGCTTATTACGTAAGCACCATGGGCCTGGGCGGCCTTATCGGCACCTCAGGGCAGTGGATGCTGGCGCCTGCTGTCTTCGCTTTCGGTCTGGTAGCTTTCGGCTTCCTGGGCATGGGCCCTGTAACCATCGCCGTGGATTCTTACGGTCCGGTGACTGACAACGCGCAGTCTGTTTACGAACTGTCATTGATTGAGCAGATACCGAACATCAAAGCAGAAGTGAAAAAAGATTTTGGCTTTGACGTGAACTTTGAACGCGCCAAGCACCTGCTGGAAGAAAACGATGGCGCCGGCAATACGTTTAAAGCCACGGCCAAGCCGGTGCTGATTGGAACCGCCGTTGTGGGCGCCACTACCATGATCTTCTCGATCATGATGGCCCTCACCGATGGTCTCACCAAGCACACAGAAAACCTCTCACTGCTGCATGCTCCGTTTGTGCTTGGCCTGATTACCGGCGGCGCAATCATCTATTGGTTCACCGGCGCTTCCATTCAGGCCGTAACCACAGGTGCCTATCGCGCGGTGGAGTTTATCAAGAAAAACATCAAGCTCGATGGCGTGGTAAAAGCGTCAGTAGAAGACAGCAAAAAAGAGGTGGAAATCTGCACCAAGTACGCGCAGAAAGGCATGTTCAATATTTTCTTGACCGTGTTCTTTGCCACCCTGGCTTTCGCTTTCGTTGAGCCGTATTACTTCATCGGCTACCTGATTTCGATTGCCATCTTTGGCCTCTATCAGGCCATCTTCATGGCCAACGCCGGCGGCGCATGGGACAACGCCAAGAAAGTGGTTGAGGTCGAGCTGAAACAAAAAGGCACGCCTCTGCATGATGCCACGGTTGTGGGTGACACGGTGGGCGATCCTTTCAAAGATACTTCGTCTGTTGCTCTTAACCCAGTCATCAAATTCACCACTCTTTTTGGATTGCTGGCCGTGCAGTTGGCAGTAAAACTCACCCGTGAGCAGGGAGCAATGACCAGCCATGTTCTGGCTGCGTTGTTCTTCCTGGTATCGGTTGTGTTTGTGTGGCGTTCATTCTATGGAATGCGCATCGGCAGGGAAAAAGCAAACGCTGCTTAGTGTGCAATCAACAAAACTGAGCCCGCCTTCACTGGCGGGCTTTTTCTTGCATTAAATTTTTAACCGGAAAGCTCTCAACGCGGAAGGTTCGGCGCCGGCACTCGCTGCGGAGGCGCTGTATTTACTGGCTGCCCAACGGCGTCTTTCATCTTTTCTTTTACTTTCTTGGCCAGCTTCTCTACTTCATCGGCTTTCCGCACCACATCGAGCGACAGCATATTCTCATTGCTCTTGTCCACCGCAGCCTTTAAATCAGTGGCCAGCTGAAATAGCTTTTCAGTGTCTTCGCGAATGTCCTCTTGCCTTTTCTTGTTGGCAGCGCGCGTCATCCGCTCCTGCATTTCTTTCTGGGTAGGATCCTGGTGCGTTTCATACTGCGAAGCAGCCGCCGGTGATGCGGGAGCAAACAAAACTAATCCACCAGCAAGCACAACCACTGCGGCAATGAATAAAAATTTTCCTGGCACAATAGCCTCTTCTTTCGATCTAAATATAAAGACGTGCACCGATTATAAAAGTTACCGCCCTAAAGCTCTGCCGTGTGACTCCAGCGCGCTATTGCCGTGAAAGATGCGTAGCCCAACCTCATTTATAATCGCCAGCGAGAGCGAGCATGGAAGATCAATTCAGTAATCTCTGGCAAAACTGGCACCATGACCTGGTGCTCTGGACGCGCGACGATGCACCTAAGCTGGTCGTCATCCTGGTGCTGGCGTTTGTTTTCGTCCGGATGCTTGGTCTGGTAACGCGCAAACTGGTCACCCTTACGGAAAAGTCAGCGCATGGCGCGGCCCGCACGCAGCAGGTCCGCACCATTACCAGCGTGGTCCGCAGTGTTGGCGCATTCCTGATCGTATTTTTCGCCGGCATGGCCATCCTGAAAGACGGCTTCAAGATCAATATTGAGCCGCTGCTGGCCAGCGCTGGGATTGCGGGACTGGCCATTGGCTTTGGCGCGCAGACCATGGTTAAAGATGTGATTAACGGATTTTTCATCCTGGTGGAAAATCAGTACGACATTGGCGACACAATCAAGATTGCCAGCGTAACCGGAGCGGTTGAAGATATCACGCTACGCCGGACCATTTTGCGCGATGGCGACGGCACGCTGCATATCGTCCCCAACAGCGCGATTCAGATCGTAAGCAATACCACGCGCGACTGGTCACAGGTCACGCTGCATGTGGCCACCGATTACAGCGAAAACAGTGATCGCGTGGTGGGGCTGCTCAAGGAAATAGCGACAGAGATTTATAACGATCCCGCCCTCAAAGGCGACGTGGTGGCTGAGCCCCAGGTTCCTGGCATTGAGCGCGTCCGCGGCAATGAAGTGGATTACCTGATGCTGGTGAAAGTCCGCCCGGGGAAGCAATACGGCGTGGCGCGCGAACTGCGGCGGCGCATCAAAGTTTGCTTTGAGCAGAACAAGATCAAAGCCGGAGCGCCGGCACAAGTCGTCATCGGGCAACTGCCGTCCGCAGACGGCAAATAGCTTTTGACAGATTTTTTATTGTTTCCCTGACGCAACTGCCCCGGGAAGAAAAATGACACTTTCGCCCTGCTGAATACGGGTCACAAGGTGAGACACACTGTCAGAATGCCCAATGCAGCCATTCATCACTAAAACCATAGCGTGATCCTGCAAAAGCTGTTTTGCAGCCACATCAGCATCCTGCGAACCTACATGCCGCAAAATAAGATACCCATAAATTCGTCCGGCAAGAGTACCTAGAGCTATTAAATGTTTAGCAGAATCTATAGATCCCTTACCTGCACCATAAATTTGACTGAAAGCCGAATAGACATCAGTCCTTACCCCCGCATAACCGACTGCGGAATCATCGATCCGGCCAGCCTTTTTCCAGAATTTGAACAGGGGTATCCTTAACTTTGCTTTCAGCGTTGATTCCATGCGCATTATTCTGCGTCTGACTGTGGATGGCAAGGCTGCCCAGCAACAAACTTGTAAGCAGTAAAGTCTTTAAGACACTGTTCATTTTGGGTGGTTCCCCTATGATAGAACACTCGTGCTACCGTATTTTTGCATAACTTCTTTCATAACTGACTGCTAGAAAAATTGGAGAGATGATGGATTTAGGACTCAAAGGCCGAGGGGTAATCGTAGCCGCTTCGAGCCAGGGAATCGGTCTGGCCACTGCAGAAGCCTTCGCCCGCGAAGGCGCTCAGGTAGCCATGTGCGCGCGTACCGAGAAAACTCTGCATGAAGCCGCCGATAAAATCCGCAGCCAGACTGGCGCGGAAGTTTATGCCCAGGCCCTGGACGTAACCGACGCTGACGCCGTCAAACGCTTTACCGAGCAGGCAGCCAAACAGTTTGGACGGATCGACGTTTGCGTCGCAAACGCCGGTGGACCGCCAGCCAAAAACTTTCTCTCCATCACCGCAGACGAATGG
>DASZMF010001104.1:0-7721 GCA_035552035.1 Candidatus Angelobacter sp. | reverse complement strand
CGGGATGCCATCCCCAGAGCACCAGCGGTGTGCTCATGTGCTGCACAATCTCACCTATTGTGCGATGGCCGTTGAGTGCGGGATTTTTAAAGCCTTCGCACAGTTGGCGGTCGGTGAGGCCTTGCCAGATCATGGGTGTCTGGGCGGATGGCAGATGCCAATCTGGTGCGCCCGGCGGCATGTGCTCTCCGGTGAGGTTATGGTCCTGGTGGCAGGTGCTGCATTTCATGCCGGCAACGCCTTGGCCTTCAACGCCGCGGCGGACGTTCATGGTGTGCTGGTGGCTATCGTCTCCCTGGCGCGGGAAGTCTCCGGTGGAGTGGCAGTTCATGCAGCGCGGATGATGGAGTACTGGCATGATTGCCTCAAACGCAGAAGCGGATACGGCATCGTCGGGCGTTGATTTTGCACTGGGCATGGATTTTGCGCTGGGCTGTGAATTCACACCGGACGTTGACTGCGCACTGGTCTGTTCACCGCTTGGCTGGTTTGTATTGGATGACGATGCGCGAAGTGTCCGATGAAAACTCAGGCTTATTAGTGCGGCAGCGATGAGCAACAGCAAAAAAGATTTTTGCCAGGTCATGGATTGCTCCTTGTAGTGGCGGCAAGCAGTGCAGCACGGACGCGCTCAGCGGTAAAGGGAATCTGGCGAAGGCGAAGGCCGGTGGCATCAAAGATGGCGTTGCCGATTGCCGCAGGCGCGATGGTAATGGCTGTCTCACCTGCGCCGGTTGCGGGAACGTCAGGCCGATTGATCAAGACTGTGCTGATGGTTGGCAACGCGAGATCGAGATAAAGGCTGTGGTAGGTTTCCCAATCAGTGGAGGTCACTCGCTTGTTGTCCCACTGCACTTCTTCTAGCAGCGCGCGGCTCATGCCTTGCAGAATGCCTCCCTCGGTCTGGTTGCGCAAGCCGTCAGGATTTGAAATGGGGCCGCAATCAATGGCCACGGTAAAACTTTTGGGCGTGACCAGGCCGCTTGCCAGGTCCACGCTCACTTCGGCTACTGCCGCGGCGTAGCCATTGTTTCCTTCATAGGCTACGCAGGCAATGCCGCGTCCCGTGACTGTTCCGTTTTGGCCAGCGGCGGCTTTGGGCGAAGGACGACTCTCCCACTTGGCGGCCTGGGCTGCGGCTTTTACCACGCCGATGATTCGCTCGTCACTCAGATGCTGCAACCTGAAGGCGACTGGATCTGCTTTTACGCTGGTACAGAGTTCGTCCATAAAGCATTCGTGGGCAAATGTGAACTGTATGCGCAGAGGTGAACGCAGTGGTCCGGTAAAAAATGGCGACGCAAAGGTGTGAGTAAGAACGCGCTCACTGCGAATTGTTCCGCCACCGTTGCATTTGCCGTTGACGCAGCCGGCAACATAAGAAGGAGCGGCATTGTTGCGGTTGCGCAACTCGGTGCGCGGTTCTGCGGCAGCACGCGGCTGAACTTCTTCAGGATCATTGCCGGCCAGCAGGCCGCTAATGACATTGCCGGGGCGATCATAGCCGGGCCGTCCGCCTTTTGAGGCAGACCAGGTTTCGCAGTCCCAGGCGGTGATGGTTTGTTTATCGCCAATGGCGGCGCGCTGCTCAATGACGCAGGCAG
The DNA here is from genome assembly GCA_035552035.1 of Candidatus Angelobacter sp. Classification (GTDB taxonomy): domain Bacteria; phylum Acidobacteriota; class Terriglobia; order Terriglobales; family Acidobacteriaceae; genus Angelobacter. The sequence continues at coordinate 6,117 of DASZMF010001104.1, read as the reverse complement.
CGCCATAGTTTTCCCACGCCATTTCGTCCTGGCGTGAAAGCTGCACACGGACTGGCTTGCCGACAGCCTGCGCCAGCAATGCGGCGTCAATGGAAACAGTGTCAGCGCCGTTGAGTCCGTAACAGCCGGAGCCGCGAACGTAAATGACGCGCACACTTTCCAGCGGCAGCGCCAAAAGTTTCGCCACAATGCTGCGTGTTGGATAAACCGACTGCGTCGCGGACCACACGGTTGCCTTGCCTGACTGGATATCTGCCACGGCACAGGATGCGCCGACCGATCCGTGCATTTGATAAGGATAGGAGTATGTTGCTTTGATGACCGTGCCTGCTTGCGCCAGTTGTTGCTCGACGTCATTTGAATTCACGAGCAGTGAATCTTGAGACGGCTGTTTGCGCAGACTATCAAAGAAACTCTTTTGCTCTGGGATGTCTGGAGCGTGGTTCCATCTCACTTTAAGCTGACGCGCGGCCTGAGCTGCGTGAAACTGCTTTTCTGCCACCACGCCAACAAAGTTATTGCGTACCACTACTTTCACGAATCCGGGGATATGTTGAACAGAGCTTTCATCCACGCTGGCGAGTGTGGCCCCAATTTCCGGCGGACGAACTACGCGACCATGCAACATACCGGGAACGCGGATGTTGTGGACAAATTCAAATCGGCCTGTCATGAGCGCGGCGCGGTCGAGCGCGGGAACTGGTTTTCCCAGAACTGTCCACTGCGTAGGCGCGCGGCGTTTGGCGGTCTTGTTTAAAGGGAGGTTGAATTGTTTGTTGCCAATCAGCGCGGCGTAGGTAACGTGGCGTCCGCTTTTTGCCGTGATAACTCCGTTTGCGACTGTGAGTTGGTTGGCGGGTTCATTCAGTTGAGCTGCGGCCATGCTGATGAGTGCTTCCCGCGCGGTTGCCGCTGCCTGGGCAAGATTATCTGAGTTGAAGTTTGTAGGCGTGGACTGGCTGCCAGAAGTCGTACCCTGATCTGGAGCCATCGAAGTGTCGCACTGAATCAGCTTAACTTTGCTAATGGGTACACATAGCTCTTCGGCCACCAGTTGTGTCTGGACTGTAAACATGCCTTGTCCGAAATCACACTTGCCGGTGTACGCAGTGACTGTGCCGTCAGCGGAGACTGCGATCCATGAATCGAGTTTCTTGGGATCAATGTGCGAAGGATGGGTATCGAACGGGCCTTGCATGAAGGCCAGCGGTTTGGCCAAGGATGCTGCGCTGAAACTTACAACCAGCGCGCCGGAGGTTTTTAGAAAATCGCGACGGGAGAGGCTCATGCTTTCCTCCCGTCGGCATATTTTCGGATTGCCCGCAGCATGCGCAGGTGCGTGAAGCAGCGGCACAGCACTCCACCCAGCGCTTCTCCGATTTCGTCATCGGAGGCGTCAGGTTTTTTATCCAGTACGGCTTTGGCAGTTAGAATGACGCCGCTCAGGCAAAATCCGCATTGAGCCGCACCTTCGTCGATAAAGGATTGTTGAATAGGATGAGGCTTTTCTGGCGTGCCCAAACCTTCGAGCGTTATGACTTCATCGTGGCCAACGGCGCTTACGGGCATCACGCAAGATCGCACCACCTGGCCGCGAAGGAGCACGGTGCAGGCGCCGCACTGGGCCATACCGCATCCGAACTTTGGCCCGCGCAGGCCGAGTTCATCGCTGAGAGCAAAGAGCAATGGCGTCTCGGCGTCCAGTTCCAGAGTGTGTAGCTGGCCGTTTACTTTGAGGGAAAACTTGCTCATGGCAATCTCTCAGCCCATTCTGAATTCCAATTTGCTTCACATACACCATAAGAGTTTAGATGCATAAATCTTTTAGATGCATAAATCCTGGATAACCGATTTCATTTGCGAATTGCGTCATCAATGTTGATGTGATTATTTTCGAGCACCGAACCTGTGGCGCGATCGAGCGCGTACCTTGCTTTGATGTAGGCGCTTCTGGCGGCTAGTTCCGTGGAGCGCGATTGCGCCACAAAACTCTGGTTCCCAAATCGTTAGCGCGCCTCAGTCATTCTCTCGCCGGAAAAGCTGAACTGGAGAATAGGCACGCTGGACGCGTCATATTTCAAAATCGGTGGCGAAGTTGTTCCCGGCGGCAGAATTCTCAGAATGGTCTGCATGATGGAGGCAATCTGCGAAACCGCCAGCTCCATCTTGGCCACCGGCTGGAAATAAACCTTGATGACAGCCACGCCGTTGTATGACTGTGACTCAATGCTCAATGTCATTCACCGTGGTGGTCATGGCACGTTCGGAGACGGTGACGATGCGCTTTTCCATCTCGTCCGGCTGCAGGCCCTGGAAAGACCAGATAATGCTGACGACAGGGATATCGATATACGGAAAAATGTCTTTGGGCGTGATGATGATGGCCCCGGAGCCAAGAATCAGAATCAGCAATGAGACAACAACAAAAGTGTAAGGGCGGCGCAGTGCCAGCCGGACGATCCACATTTAGGGGCCACCTTGAGAGCGCCGAAAAAATGTCAACTTAGAAAAGATGAGCTTAGGATCGTTGGGGATGTCACAGAAAAACCTACGAGCTTTGTGCTCGGTGCGGGACCTTGAGTCAATTGCCGCTTTAAGTCTTCTGAAACTCGTTCGCATTTTTTACATTGAATTGATTGAGCCGCAGCAATACGTTCAGCCACAATACGCGTCAGGCCAGATCCCGGCTGAGGGTCAGAGAAGAATTAATAGGAACCGTTGAGCGTCCAGCTGATCGTGCTGACTGCGCAAAGATCATTGTTTACAAAAAGCAACATAGTGCTCACGGGAACGCCTTGCGGAAAGATAACCTGCGGAATGACAAAGTTTGGTTCGTCATTGATATTCAAGGTTGCTGTTTTGGCGGAGACAAGTTGCTCCAAAGGTCCGCCAGCTTGCGCGCCTTGCCAGAATGTTGCAAATCCATTTGCCTGGCAGAACGATAAAATATTCAGCGTTCCATGAACTTCGCTGATGATCACCGGATGCGGAAAGTCAAGCGCAATGCGATAGGTGCCGCCGATCTTTATTCCTGTTTCCGTAGCGGCGGAGAATGTTCCATGCCCGTCACCGCGATCAGCTATCATCCACTGCCAGTGCTCATAAAATGCTGGAGATTTGACGTCTCCCTGATCGCAAATCTGGCCGCCCGGGTCAGTAGGCAAACTATTCGTACACACAATTGGCACCCCTCTTTGGTCAACGGGAGTGGGTGATGGAGTTGGCGCAGGACTTGGAACTGGCGGAGGAGATGGGCTGAAGGCCGGTTTTGGCGGAGGATTTGTGTTGTTTGCAGCCAAAAGCAAGCTTGAAGTGGGATGAACAGCCCCACCACAGCCAATTGCCAAAAGAACTAGGATAAACAGCGTAACCCTCATTGCAAAGAAAGGTTAAGCTACAACTGCCCAAAAAGCGATAACATTAAAAAACTTTAATATTCTGCGAGAGCCTGAGACAGCGCTGACCAACATGGATATGAGCCACTGAAGCGCCTTCCAACCTGATTTGCTGCTGGTTTGCTTGATTGCGGCCGCTTCGGAAGGGGCGTCTGGCCTCGCGCTGGCAAGCTTGCAGCAACTACAACAAGGAGCCTTGCTCCGGATGGTTAATTTTATCGAATTCAGCGTGAAGAACTTTACCCTCGCTCAATAGCGTTGTTGACCTACCGCGCTGACCTTGGATGGTTCTGCTCTAAATGCCGGGCGTGGCGGCAATGGTTGAAGCATTGTAATCCACTCTGGTTTAACTTCCACGGCAACTGTTCTCATCATCATGGAAAGTGAGACAACAAACCGGCGGGGTGCATGAATGGAGGCGAGCACCCCGATAGCCCCCTGCAACGGACCTTCTGTTATGCATACTTTGTCTCCGGGGTGGAGACCGTGCAACATACAGGTTGGCACTCCTGACTTGACGATCAGTTGAATGGATTGTATTTCCTCAGGATCAATTGGAACCGGCTTACCTCCAAATCCAACTATGCGAATTACGCCTGGGGTTGTCATTACAAGGCCATGAGCATGGGGATTCATTCGGCAAAAGACATAACCGGGAAAAAGTGGGGCCGAAGAAGACGAGCCTCCTCTTTTTTTGGTGTTGCTGGTCGGCAGAAATTCCTCATATTCTTTTGTCCGCAATATGCTTGCGACCTGATGCTCAGTTCGCGCCTTTACCTGTAAAGCAAACCATTCACTATCATTGAATAGCACAATACCCTCGATAACTGGCCAGTAAAAATGAAGTCAAGTAAAGCAGCGATTTACAAACTGACTAGAACCCATCTCATAAATAGGCGATGAAGAAAGCTGTTGATTCTGCGAGGAATAAGAGGCAAAAGCAATAGATAGCTCAGGCCGATTTTTCGCGGACCAACAACATGGATCTTGGTGATGCCCAGTGGGAGATTCTGCAGCCGGTGTTTGTCGAGCCGCGCCGGCCGGATGGAAAAGGACGACCCTGGCGGGATGCGCGTGCCGTGTTGAACGGCGTGCTATGGATTTTGCGCACCGGCGCGCAGTGGCAAGATCTTCCTGACCGCTATCCGCCGTATCAAACTTGCCATCGCCGTTTTCAGCAATGGCAGCGGGACGGGCGTTTTGAAGTGATTTTGCAGACGTTGGCCCGGGACCTGGTGGAACGAGGAGGCATCGATCTAAGTGAGGGCTCCATCGACGCCACCTTCAGCGGGGCCAAAAAGGGGGCTCTGGAGTTGGTCCAACAAAGCGCGGCAAAGGGAGCAAGATCATGGCAATCACAGACCGCCATGGTATTCCTGTCGCCGTGTACGTGGCCAGCGCTTCACCACATGAAACCCGGCTGGTGGAAGCCACCCTCCAGCAAAGCTTTGCCCCGCACCCGCCGGAAAAGTTGATGGGAGATCGGGCCTATGACAGCGACCCTCTGGATCAGCGGCTGAAACGGAAGTATGGCGTGGAACTGATCGCTCCGCACAAACGCAATCGCCACAAACCTGCCACCCAGGATGGGAGAGTTCTACGGCGTTACCGCCGGTGCTGGAAGATCGAGCGCTTCTTTGCCTGGCTGCACAACTTTCGCCGTCTTGTAACTCGCTGGGAGTACCACGAAAACAATTTCCTCGGCATGGTTCAGCTGGCTTGTATCCTCATCCTGCTGCGCAGGTATTTATGAGATGGCTTCTAGGAATGCCCATCCTTGCCTGGCTTTAAATTTTGCACCATACCGCCAGACTAGCCTAAGCTGAAGCTAAATAAGGTAAATCACCGGCAGAACTAAACTAGACTTTGTTGTAATATAGGCCGCATGAACCTCCGCTTTCTGCTTGTCCTATGCCTAAGTGTGTCTGCTGCTGCCCAGACTACCGCAGACAACACTAAACCTGCTATTGCTCAGCCTGCCAATACCACCGCTGCTACCGCGCCAGATCCTTTGGCGAACGCTGAAGCCTTAATGAACAAAAGGCAGTTTGAGGAGGCGGCTGCCGCCTACCAGGTGATTCTTGATAAAGATCCAACATCGGCTGCGGCAAATGCTGGACTGGTACGTAGTCTGCTGTCGACAGAAAAGCTTGAAGCAGCTACCGCGGCTGCCACAAGGGCCGTTACGGCGGCACCATCTTCAGCGATGGTTCATGTAGCGGCGGGCGACGTAGCGTTCCGTGATGGCAGGTTTGCCGATACCGAGACCGAATACCGCACCGCTTTGAAACTTGACCCTAAAGATGCTCGAGCGCAATTGGGCATCGGCCGCATGTTGCAAATGGTCTCAATGAACAAGCGGGCCAAAGATACCTTTGCCAAAGCACATGAACTAGATCCCAATGACAGCGAAATTACTGAGTATTGGCTGGAGTCGCTTCCTTTTTCTGAGCACTTGGATCAGCTAAGTAAAATAGCAGGCAACCACCCTACACCAAGGCAAAAGGAACAGATTGAATTATTGACTGCAGTGGCCCATAAAAACCTTGGGCGCTAACCAATGAAGTCAAATCAACCGAAATAAAGATGCTGCCTTACGGCGACTCTCACGCCGGTGTTTTCACCGGCAACAGTGAGGGGGTTGCTCGCGTCCACAAAGGCTTTGGTCTCGGCGTAAAATTTAATGACCGTATTTCCGCGGACATACTGCTCGATACAGGTG
>DASZMF010001103.1:0-2665 GCA_035552035.1 Candidatus Angelobacter sp. | reverse complement strand
GAAAAGCTGGCCGAGCGGATCAAGCAACATTCCATTGCCTACGCGGTTGCCACAGTGGATGTGGCGCGGATTGATCAACTTAATATTTACTGGGCATCACTGCTGGCCATGCGTGAAGCTATTGCGCAGCTTGCGCCGGCGCCGGACCATCTGCTGGTGGACGCCGTGCGCGTGAACTGGGAGTGTCCGCAGACGAATATTATTCACGGCGACGCGCTTTCGGCTTCGATAGCGGCGGCTTCCATTATTGCCAAAGTCCATCGCGACGAGATGATGCGCCGCTGGGACCCGATTTTTCCGCAATACGATCTTGCTTCCAACAAAGGTTATCGTTCCCCTAAGCACCTGGCTGCTTTGAATGAACATGGGCCTACGCCACTGCATCGGCTGTCATTCGCGCCGGTATGGATGTGCCATGAACCACAGCAGCAGGAAGAGTTTGTGTTTGGGGATGAAGAGCTAGCTACAGGCTCTTAGCTATTGGCTTTTAGCTCTTGGCTCTTAGCCTTTGGCTCTTAGTTTTTAGCCTTTAGTTTGTACCAACCTGATTTGCTCCAAAAGCCAAAAGCCACCCCTCCCTTGCATATTTCCCGCTTTCTCGCGTTCTATCCCTGAATCCAGAGATTCTGAAAGTCCTTAGATTTTGGACCCATTAAGTTTTTGAACCAACCGTAACCTTTCATCTCTGCCGGCGGTTTAGCTCTATAGAAGCAATAGAAAAGACGCGGCCCCAGGGGGACAAGTTGAACGCTGTTGCCAATTGTGCGCACTTATCCAGTTTGAATGACGCCAGCTTGAAGGATGAACGGCTGCTGATTGAAGCTGCTCAGCATGATCCGAGCAGGTTTGCTGAGCTTTATGAAAACAACTTCCATCGCGTGTATGCGTTTGTGGCCCGGCGCGTGAGCGATCGCGATGAAGCGCAGGACATTACGGCGGAAGTTTTCATCAGGCGCTCAGAAATCTTGGCCGCTTCCAGTGGCGAGGCGTGCCGTTTGCTGCGTGGCTTTTGCGGATCGCCGCGAATGCACTGGCTGACCGATGGCAGCGTGCCGCACGCGGCGTTGAGGTGCAGGCGGAAGATTCGCTGGAGGAGCGTGCGGAATCGGACGCAGGCAGCACGGCAGAAGTTGAGCGACGCGCCATTCTCTTCCAGTTAGTGGACAGGCTGCCAGAAGACCAGCGGCTGGTGATAGTCCGAAGATTTGTGGAGCAGAAGAGCGTGCACGAAATTGCGCAGGAGCTAGGACGGTCTGACGGAGCAGTGAAGCAGTTGCAATTCCGCGCGCTGGAAACCCTGCGGGGACAAGTGAGGAATCCCAATGAGTGATGCAATGAATCATCTTTCTGTTTACGACGAACTCGACCGGGCCATTGAGCAGATGCTGGCTTCGCCTGATGTGGCGAGCTTTCAGAGCGAAGAAACTCAGAGTGAAGAGAATGTTGGGGAGTTGATGGGACTGGCCGCCGACCTGCGGTATCTGCCGCGCGAAAATTTCAAAACGCGGTTGCGGCTGGAGCTTGAGTGGGAAGCTGCGGGACGGACCGTTTCCGCTTCGGCATCGCAAGAGACGAGCCGCGCGGTACAGCCAGACAGCAGCCAGATTTTGCCCAGCCTCTTTGGCAAAACGTGGGCGGGATATCCAGCGCGCCGGATGAACTTTGTGCTGTCGGTCGCACTGCATGGCATGGTGGCATTTTTGATGAGCGCCGGATTTTTTATGGTGAAGAGCTTCGTTCCTCATATGGATCCAAGTCCACACGTTATTGTGAGGCTTGAGCCCTATCCTGTACCTGTTGGAAGCAAACCAAGCGATGGTGGTGGCAGTGGCGGCGCAGCGGATAAGACTCCGGCGAGCCGAGGCGTTGCACCGCGGGCTGCGCGTGAGCAGCTTACACCGCCTATCGTAATGCAAAATAATATGCAGCCAAAGCTGGTGGCAGAAGCTACGGTGATTGCGCCTCCGGACCTGAATTTTCCCCGGATGCGCGAACTGGGCGATCCTCTTTCTGATTTGGCCAGAGCTTCCAATGGCGCGGGCGTAAGCGGCGGCATCGGGGGAAATTACGGAACGGGAGTGGGCGGTGAAGGCGGCTCGGGCCGCGGCCCCGATTCTGGCGGCGGTTGCTGCGGAGGGCTTTACAGTATTGGCAACGGCGTGAGCATGCCACGGGCAATCTATGCTCCGGAGCCGGAGTTTTCTGAGGAAGCGCGTAAGAAAAAGTATCAGGGAGAAGTGACTTTACTCGCGACGATTGGCGCGGATGGTATCCCAAGAAACCTGGTGGTGGTCCGTTCCCTGGGCATGGGACTGGACGAGAAAGCGCTGGAGGGAGTGCGCACATGGCGCTTCGAGCCGGCAAAAAAAGGCGGGCATCCGGTTGCAGTCCAGATGAATATTATTGTGAACTTCAATCTATTTTAGAAAGTTGAAAGCCTCCTTGAATATTCGCTCCGAGAGCGGCGGGCAGCAAAGAATTCCTTCCTTGTCCGCCGTGCTTGCGAATGGGCCGCAGAGTTTAAGTCTGAGCAGCGCTGAAGCTATTGAGCCAAACCATTTATTTCAGGCCCAACTTGTTTTCAGCAGCGCTGACCAGCTTGAACTCTGCGGCTTTATCTTTTCTGCACTGCTAGTTGTGCAACTGCTGAGTTGCTGATTTTTAT
>DASZMF010001102.1:0-5738 GCA_035552035.1 Candidatus Angelobacter sp. | reverse complement strand
TCTTTCACGCGGGGCGGCGAGCAAATATTTTGCACCTCAAAAACTACTTCGCCGGGGAGATGCCGCACTGCGGGAAAAAGCTGGCTCATTTCTCGCCCTACCATCATTTTGATCACCGAAGATTGGTCCAGCTTCCCTGTCTCTTCCGTGGCAACATTTATGCCATCGCGCAAAACGGTAATGCGGTCACTGAGCTGAAAAACCTCCGCCAGACGATGCGATATATAAATGATCCCCGCGCCTTGAGCGGCGAGATCACGCAGGATGGCAAACAATGTTTCCGCTTCCGCCCCAGTGAGAGCAGACGTGGGCTCGTCCAGTACCATTATGCGCGCATGGTGCGAGAGCGCTTTGGCAATTTCCACCAACTGCTGCTGCGCAATTCCCAGCCGAGAGACCGGCGTCTCAGGATCTAAATGAAGACCTACTTTGCTCATCCACTCTCGCGCACGCTCCAGCATTTCATTCCAGCGGACAATGCCCCCGCGGTGTGGAACCCGGCCAATAAAAATATTTTCTGCAACGCAAAGTTCCGGGACCAGCGACAGCTCTTGATGCACCACACCCACGCCGGAAAGTTCAGCGTCATGGATCCCGCGAAATAGCTCTTCCCTGCCATCAATACGAATCTCGCCTTCATACTGGCCTGCGGGATAAATACCAGCCAGGATTTTGATCAGCGTGGATTTACCGGCCCCGTTCTCGCCCACAAGAGCATGAATCTCGCCCGGCCACACATCCAGGGTCACGCCCTTGAGAGCGCGTGTGCCGGGGAAATTCTTTTCGATACGCGACATGCTGACCAGAGGAGCCCGGTCGCGATGCGTGGTATTTACGCCGCCGTTAAGGTGGGAGGCAACGGTCATAGGAAAAATTACTGGCCTGCGTTTTGCGTCTTAGGCCATTCTGCCTGCGGCACGTTCCGATAGACATCTTCCAGTTTCAAGAAGCCATCTTTAATTACAGTTGGCACAAGATTATTTTTATCCACCGCAACCGGCTCCAGAAGAATGGATGGTATCTCTTTCATCCCGTTATTCACGGTGGCATGTGTTTCAATTTTGCCGCCCTTGGCCAGCGTAACCGCAGCTTCAGCCGCCTGGCGGGCCAGCGGTGGAATTGGTTTATAGACGGTCATGGTCTGCGTTCCGGCAACAATACGTTGCGCGCCCGCCAAGTCGGCATCCTGTCCAGAAACCAAAACCTTGCCCGCAAGATGCTGCTCCTGAAGCGCCTGTACCACGCCGCCCGCAGTACTGTCATTGGAAGCAACTACCGCAACAACATTGTTCGCCGTGCGCGTGAGCGCGTTTTCTGTATGGCTCAGAGCCTCGCTGGCCAGCCAATCGCGCGACCATTGGTCCGCTGCAATCTTGATGTCGCCCCGATCAATAGCCGGCTTAAGGATATTCATCTGTCCTTCACGGAACATGCGCGCATTATTGTCAGTGGGCGAGCCCCCAATCAGAACGTAATTCCCTTTCGCTGCGCGATCCAGCAGATACTTTGCCTGCAACTCGCCAACTTTCACATTGTCGTAAGAAATATAAAGGCTGACATCGCTATTGCGGATGAGCCGGTCATAGCTGATTACCGGAACATGCTGGCGGGCCGCGCTGTTCACAATGGAAGCCATAACTTCACCGTTGTGCGGAACAATCACCAGCACGTTGACGCCTTGCGTCAGCAGATTCTCGCACTGCCGTACCTGTGCCGCATCATTGCCGTCCGCCGACTGCACAAGTACGTCAGCGCCCAACTCCTGTGCCCGGGCCACAAACTGGTCACGGTCGCGCACCCAACGTTCCAGAAGCACGGAGTCCATGGAAAATCCAATTCGTATCCTGCCACTCTCGTGCGGCGTTGACCTGCAACCATTTGTACTCAGAAAAGCTGTAACAACCAACAGCAGAGCCCACTTCTTCCGCAAGGAAAAACCTCCTGCAACAGCTCTGGGACATTTTCGCACGTAATCCTAGATGCTCTCTTTGGTCACGCGCAAGCTGGCTTTTTTGTAAATGCGCCAACGTGGTGTGCGAACCTAAAACTTTAGGCGGCCGCCAACGGCCGCCTAAAAATAAATACAAGACAGAGGAGTGCCTGTTCAATTTCTAGAATGAATATTTTACTGCCAGCTCAATAATTCGTTGCCCGAGTTTCTGGTCGGCAAAGCCGAAACTCTTATTTGTATTGGCAAATAATCCCCCGGGTGTAGCCTGTGCCATCTGCAGCCCCAATGCGCCGCCATTGGGATTAAAAGACCAGATCGGATGATTGAGGAAATTGAAAGCCGATGCCCGAAGTTGGAAGCTCTGCCGCTCACCTGACTTAAAAGTCTTGTAAAGAGACAGATCGCTATTGAAGTAAGCCGGCCCTTTCAAATATGGCAATTGGTAAGGCCCGTTCTGAAGCGTACCGGGCGTTCCGTTTCCTGGGACGCCAAAACAATTTCCATTGATGTATTGATGAGGGGCAAGATCTTTGGTTGGATCGCAGGTCAGTACGGGCATCAAAGTGATATCCGACGTGCCCAGGATAACCCGGTTCGCATTGTTCACCAGGCCGTTGGTCAAATTGAAGTTGGTCGTGAACGATCCCAGATTTGGACCGCTTTGCAGTGAGGTGATGCCGGCAATCGTCCAGCCATTTGTCAGAGCATTGACAACTGAGTTCACCATCGAATTGTCACCTCTCAGGCTTTTTCCGATGTTCCCCAGATCCAACTGGTAAGACGAGTTGAAGACGTGCGAACGGTCCAGCGACAAAACATTGTAGTCATGCGCCAGGTTCGTCGGGTCAGGAGCGGCACAGGTGAACTGCGAGGTTCCACACACGCCCAGCGCTTTTGAGAAAGTATAGTTAAACCCAAAAGTAAACTGGCCCGCCTGCTTGTTCCAGCTGGCTTGCAAAGCGTTGTAGTTTGCCCATCCACCGTGACGCGTCACAGCAAGTGCGTTATCGCCGAACCCAGCGCCAAAGGGACGGAAATCCGCGAGGTTCGCGCTATTCACGTTGGTAGAATTAAAAACCTGGCCCGTGACCGGATCAGTTCCAAACAATCCGCCTAACGGGATCAGGTTCACGTTCTGTAGTCCATTGGTTCCTCCACCTTCAAGCATCAGGTGGTTTGTGTGGTTGCCGACATATGCCAGTTCAAACACAGACTTCCAGGGAGCCTGCTGGGAAATGGTGAAGTTGTAAGTGTATGTAACGGGCTGCTCGTCATCGGTGGGATCAATGGCAAATGCGCCGGTGATCACGCGCGTAATGGGGGCCGCCTGCAGCGCGGCCAACGTTGTGACACTCGTATGGAAGGGCACAGAGCCGCTGGCCGTGCTCAGAGCTCCGGCAAAATCGTTAAACGAATCGTGGAAATGATATCCGCCAAAACCTCCGCGGAAAATAGTCTTCCCTGTGCCAAAAGCGTCCCAGGCTACGCCGAACCGTGGATCGATCAATGCCAGTTTGGATGGCGCTCCGCCGTTAGGAATACTGGAGTCGATCGCATTCCACCTTAAGCCCGGCGTAGCAGAATTAGCGGCAAGATCTCCCGCGAACAAAGAAGGCTCAAAGACTGCGAGTCCGGTCTTTCCGTTGTCATCCCGCCAGGCAGTGTAGTTGGTAAACCGCATGCCGAGATCAAGCGTTATTCTCTTCGTAATTTTCCAGCTGTCTGCCACGTAGAAAGCAAGACTACGATAGCTCATGTTGTTGACGGCCTGGAAATTCTGCTCGTTGTAACCAATAAATCCGATTGCGCCCAATAACTGGTTGGCCAGCGCGTTATTTGAACCGTAGCTGGGGCCGGTAACGCCGGCGATTGGCGAGGACGGGAAATATGGACCAAAGTTGTCAAACGCCACTTCGCCATTCGGCTGCACGAAGTCAGATTGATCGTTGATGGTCCGCTCCCAGTACATGCCGAACTTGAACGTGTGCTTGCGGAAAGACCACGTTACGTCATCCTGAATATTCGGGGCCAGCTTCCGTAACAGGAATGACCCGTTATTTCCCTGGCCGGAATAGAGATCAAAGTTATCCGCCGCACCTTGTGAAAGGAAGAACCCGTTGCTGATGGCAGGTGCAAAAGTGTCGCCGTTATTGAAAACGGTGTGGTATGGGTAACCGATTGTGCTTCTGCTCGCCAGGCTCGGATCGTTCGGGCGGATCGGCAGGTTGAGATACGCCAGGCTTCCTCCAACATCGTTGGTCAAGCTTGCGTTGAAACTATGCAAGAAATGGGCCGATACGGTGTGAGAAACGTCCGATGACGATATCCCTCCCGGAAAAAGCAACGAGCGGGGCTGCGAGAAAAAAGGACGAATGGGAATCGAGTCCCCTTGCCGCTGCTGATTGTATGTAGCATACAATTTCGAATTGTCGCTGAAGGCGTAGTCAATACGATTGTGGTACATCCAGCCATTCTGTTGAGTATTTACCGGCAGCACAAAGTTAAATGCGCTCGTATTCGTGGTGGGATCGGTGTTCGGCAACGGATAAAGATTCATCAACGCCAGCCCACCCGGATCAAGGGCCCCAGCCGGAATAATTCCATTCGCAGGGAAAGCTGATCCATTCAGCAATACGCCGTTCAGGTCGCCATGGCCGCCAATTCCCGGCGCTAAAGCGCATATTGACGAGGTGCCACTGGTCGGATTCGTGCAGAGTGCCGCATTGTCCGCAGCTGCGGAGCTGAAGTTTCCAGCGCGCATCGATAATGTAGGAACATAGGATTGAATGGTTTGCGATGCCAGTGACTGGTAATAGTATTCGTAGCCGGCAAAGAAAAATGCCTTGCCATGGCTAAAGGGAATTGGACCGCCAAGATTCGCGCCAGGATAAAACTTTTTGTCGTTGCCGCGTGGCTGACTCAGGCTGTTGTTGTCCCAGCGGTTTGCGTCCCATCCGGTATTTCGCGTGTAGAGATACGCTTGACCATGGAAGTTCTGGGTGCCCGATTTTCCAATCGCATTGATCACCACCGGGCCTTTTGCGCTGTCCGCCCCAAAATTTGAAGTCTGGACTTTCACTTCGGAAACCATGTCAGCATTCACGGTTTGTGTGGCTCCACAATTGCAACCGGGATCCACAATGTGCGCGCCGTCTGAGATCAAGTCCATGCCGCCACGATTTACGTTTCCGTTTGCGGTGTATCCGTTACCTAAAGTACTGTTTCCAATGTTGACATTGAGTGGATCATACGCAGAACTGTTGGCGACGCTGCCACCCGAAAAAGCCGCCACGCCTGGCAGAGTGCGAATGAGTTCAGTTACGTCCCGACTCTCCAGTGAAAGGTTCTGGATTGCCTGTGCGTCCAGCAGCGCGCTTCTCTCTCCAGAATCAACAGGTGTTGTGTTGGTCGCGGTAACGGTGACAGTTTCTGTGAGAGCACCCACTGCCAGCGTAATATTACGCACGGTACGCTGGTCGCCGGGATCCAACTGGATTCCCCTGGACTGCCACGATTTGAAGCCCTGCGCTTCAATCTTCAGGTCGTATATACCCGGCACAACCAGGCCAAAAGAAAAGGCGCCTTCGCCATTGCTCACCGTCTGCCTGGCGTCGCCGGAGCTTTGGTTCTTTAGAACTACCTTGGCTTTGGGAACTACAGCGCCTGATTGATCAGTCACGGTCCCGGAGATAATGCCGGTGGTTTGCGCATGAAGCGACGCTGTCATGACAAGCATCACCACAAAAATAAAAGCCGCTGTAATGCGGCTTGAGAGGGTAATACCGTG
>DASZMF010001101.1:0-1684 GCA_035552035.1 Candidatus Angelobacter sp. | reverse complement strand
GAGCTGCTGTATGACATCGGAGAAATCTCCGGTATCCGACGCGTGCGCTTTACCACCTCGCACCCGCGGCACTTCAGCAAAGATATAGTTGACGCCATTGACGCCTCGCCCCGGCTGTGTGACCACATCCATCTGCCTGTGCAAAGCGGATCGTCCAGGGTGCTCAAGGCCATGAATCGCGAATACACGCGTGAGATGTATCTGGAAAAACTTTCCTGGATCAAAGCCGCCAAGCGCGAGATTTCCCTTACCACAGACGCCATCGTCGGCTTTCCCGGCGAGACCGCTCAAGACTTTGAAGAGACGATCACGCTCATGCATGAGTGCCAATTTGACGCGGTCTTTGCTTTCAATTATTCGCCGCGGCCGAACACGCCGTCACTCAAGATGATTGATAGCATCCCTGACGAAGAGAAGGCAGCGCGGCTGCAGATTCTCATGGACCGTCAGCGTGAAATCCAAAGGAGGAATTACGAGAAACACCTCGGCCGAACCTATGAAGTAATGGTTGAAGGCACAATTAGCGCGCGCGGACAATTCAAAGGGCGTACTTCGCAAAATCTTACGCTGAATTTTACGGCGCTGGAAAATTCAGCTCCCACCGTGGGCAGTTATGTTAACGTGCTGGTAACGCGTACCTTTCCCAATAGTCTGCTGGGTGAGATGGTTTAAAGCGCGGTCATGAAATAGTTTGGGCTCGACCACAGGAGAAATGCGATGGAAGTGGAAATGAAAATTCGCGGCCTAATGATGGATCCGACCACAAATATGCCCATTGTGGTATTGAAAGACGTTGGCAGTGACACCGTGTTGCCTATCTGGGTGGGCGTTTATGAAGCCAACGCCATTGCCCTTGAGATTGAAAAAGTAACCACGCCGCGCCCCATGACGCATGATCTGATCAAGAATCTGCTGATCGGCCTGGATACGCAGGTCCACAAAATTGTTGTCAACGAACTGCGCGACGACACGTTTTTCGCCGTCATTTGGATGGAGCGAGAGGGAAGAATCATCAGCATCGATTCCCGGCCGTCTGACGCACTCGCGCTCGCCCTGCGCTTGGATTGCCCCATCTATGTTGAGGATGAAGTACTCAAGACCTCTAAAGTGTCCAGTACTGCCGCAGACCGCATCTCCTCTGACGATCTGCGCAAATGGCTGGAAGGCCTGAATGACGAAGATCTTGGCAGATATAAAATGTAAAGGGCGGATTTCGCCGCGAATGAACGCAAAAATGCGCGAATTTGTTGAATAGCTGCCAACCTCCAATGATTTTGATTCGTGTTCATTCGCGTGTATTCGCAGCTTACTATGCCTGACTCTGCCGAACAACTCCAGCAGCTTTACGTCGCCGGCTTCGACCTGCAGACTTTTGATCGCTTTCCCAAAGCCATCGGAGTTCTGCGCGACAACTGCGTGGCGTTTCTTGTCCCTGGGCCAGACGGTTTGCAGATTATGGGCAACGTGGGCTGGCGGATGGGTGAAAGCCTGGGACCACTGGTGGAACGCGAAGGCCGCAAAGTTTTTGTGCACAAACAAGAGATACTTGAGGCCACACCTGAGCGTGTGGCGACCCTGGAGAAGTTTCGATCTGATCTCAAGGCTATTCTGCGCGGGGAACAGTTAACTTCAGAGACCACCACCCTATGAGCCCGATCCAATAACTTCGGCCGCCATTTACCAA
>DASZMF010001100.1:0-4211 GCA_035552035.1 Candidatus Angelobacter sp. | reverse complement strand
TCTTTCACGTTCTTCGGAGCGCCATCCACCAGGTCCTTGGCTTCTTTCAGGCCCAGGCTGGTAACTTCACGTACTGCCTTGATTACATTGATCTTATTGGCGCCAGCACCGGTCAAGACCACGGTAAATTCGGTCTTTTCTTCCGCTGGAGCCGCTGCTGCCCCACCACCGCCGGCCATCATCACCGGGGCTGCTGCCGCTGCTGAAACGCCGAGGCGCTCTTCAAGCTTTTTTACGAGCTGGGCTGCGTCAAGCAGGCTCAACCCTACGATTGAATCTTCTAACTGCTGTAAATCTGCCATGTGTCTCTCCACTCTTTAAATAAATATATTGTGCTAAGGTCGCTGCTTCCTTTCAGCGTGTTCCAATGCGCCCAGACTAGCGCCACGTTGAAGCTCTGACAGCGATAAAACCGTTATCCAAAGGCCGCACGAGGTCCCCTGGAAAAAACTTTTGTCGAACTTAACTGCCGGCTTCCGCGGGCGCCGCTTCGGCAGCTGGTGCTGCTGCTTCCGGGGTTGCTGCTTCCGGAGCCGCGCCGCCAAACTTCTTCTTCTCCACGCCCTGGCTCACAACCACAGCCAGATCGCGGCCTACGGCGTTCATCACCGTGACCAGGCGCTGTGCCGGAGAATTCATCAGGAACAGCAGCTTGGCGTAAATCTCTTCCTTCGACGGCAGGCTGGCCAGCGCCTTAATCTCTTTGGTCGAGATCACGCGGCCTTCCAGCACGCCAGATTTAAATGAAAATTCCGGGTTATCGTCTACATACTTGCTCAGTGCCTTGGCCAGAGCCACGGGGTCGCCGCTGGTGTAAGCGATGGAAGAGACGCCTTTCAGCCCCTTCAATGCTTCCGCTACCTGCGTACCCTCTGACGCCCGTTTGGCCAGCGTGTTTTTAACCACCTGATACTTGCCGCCGGCCGAGCGCACGGTCTTGCGCAGCTCAAAGTCCTTGCCTACCGTGAGCTTGGAAAATGTGCCCACAATCATGCTGCTGGCTTTCTGCAGGTCCTGATTGAGTTTTTCAATCTGTTGCGCTTTTTTCGCTTTTGTAACAGCCATGTCTAGAGATCCTTTTCTTGAGTCGGGACTCTTCGGTCCCGCATCGCAATATCGCGGGACTTACGCCTTAGCCGCTGTTTCTACCGGCGTGGTATCCACAGAGATGCCAGGCCCCATGGTGGACGAAATATACGCAGCCTTGATGTATTTACCTTTGGCCGCTGAGGGCTTGGCTCGAATCACGCTTGAAATCACGGCAGTGGCGTTATCCACCAGCTTGTCCGCGGTAAACGAAATCTTGCCTACCGGAACGTGCACCAGCGCGGTTTTGTCCGTACGGAATTCAACTTTACCGGCCTTGATTTCCTTGATTGCGTTGGCAATATCAAAGGTCACGGTGCCGGTCTTCGGGTTCGGCATCAGGCCCTTAGGACCGAGCACTTTACCCAGCTTACCTACCGACTTCATCATGTCAGGCGTTGAGATCACGGCGTCAAAATCCGTCCAGCCTTCTTTCTGGATTTTTTCCACCATCTCCTCGCCACCCACAATGTCGGCTCCGGCAGCTTCGGCTTCGCGGACTTTTTCACCGCTGGCGATGACCAGAACTTTTTTCGACTTGCCCAGACCATGCGGCAGGACCACTGTGCCGCGGACCATCTGGTCGGCGTGTTTAGGATCGACGCCCAGACGGAGCGTGACTTCAACCGTCTCGTCGAATTTGGCGAACTTTACTTTTTGCAATAGCGGCACCGCGTCAGTCAAAAGATACTGGCGGTTTTCCACCGCTGCGCGGGCCTTATCAACATTCTTACCTGTTTTGCGACTCATTCACTTTTCCTTATCTCCCACCGCTTTCGGGCTCTTCTCCGACGCCGTGGTGTTGTCGATGAAGCAGTCAGCGTCAGTCCATAAACACAACTGTAATTCCCTGATGCTTTCTGCTTTTTATTGCTATCAAATCGCTCGCGGTATCGCTTGCAATTTGGATTCTTTGGCAATCTTGGCACTTCCGGCAATTTCTTTCGCCACCAAGCTATCTAGCCGACCACTTCAATCCCCATGCTGCGCGCCGTGCCCTTCACGCTCTTGATCGCCGTTTCCAGCGAGGCAGCGTTCAGGTCAGGCATTTTCTGCTTGGCGATCTCAGAAACCTGCTTCTCCGTCACCTTGCCTACTTTGTCTTTATTCGGCGAGCCTGAACCCTTGGCAATACCCGCAGCCCGCTTCAACAGAATCGAGGCTGGCGGCGTTTTGGTGATGAAGGTGAAAGAGCGGTCGGTATAGACCGTGATCACCACGGGGATAATCAAGCCTGCCATCTCTTTATTGGAGGTGCGGGCGTTGAACTGTTTGCAGAACTCCATGATGTTGATCTGCGCCTGGCCCAGGGCCGGACCGACCGGAGGAGCCGGCGTAGCTTTGCCGGCTTCAATCTGCAACTTAACCGATGTTTGTACTTTTTTAGGTGCCATCTGTGTCTACCTGATCCTGCCTTTTTATGTGGCACAGGCACTCCTGCCTGTGAACAAATCTTTTTTTGGCGCCGCAGGCGCCCTCGCCTGCGCAAAGCTATGCTGCGACCTTTTCTACCTGTCCAAACTCCAGCTCAACCGGCGTAGCGCGGCCAAAAATCGTGACCATCACTTTCAACGTCTCACGATCTTCATTCACGTCATCCACAATGCCGTTGAAATTGGCAAACGGCCCATCGGTGATGCGGACAGTTTCGTTCTTTTCAAACTTCACGCGAATCTTGGGCTTGTCCTTGCCCACATTCACGCGATAAATAATCTGGTTGACCTCTTCTTCCGTCAGCGGTGTGGGATCGTTTGCCGTTCCCACAAACCCGGTCACGCGCGGCGTGGATTTAACCACGTGCCATACGTGGTCGCCTTCTCCGCCCGTGCGGAAGCCGGTCAGGTCCATCTGCACCAGCACGTAGCCCGGATAAAACATCCGCTCAACGGTATATTTCTTGCCGTTGCGTATCTCTGTGACCGGCTCAGTCGGAATCACGACCTTGCCGATTTTTGCTTCCAGGCCAAATGCCTGGATACGCGTTTCCAGCGATTCCTTCACCTTGCGCTCAAAGCCCGAATAGCTGTGGATGATGTACCACTTCATGTTCGGGTTTGTGTTTTCCGGTGGAGGGCCCTGTTCGCCCTCAGGCGGAGTCGCGTTCATATTCTGCTCTGTCATGCTTTGCCAACTTGGCTTTCCGGTGTTCTACCGCACGCGGTGGTGCAACACCCAATTAATCCCGGTCCCAATCACCTGGTCGATGACGAAAAAATACAAGCCGAAGAGAATGACCGTAATAATCACTACCGTCGTCGTTGCCTGGACCTCTCGCCTGCTGGGAAAAGTAACTTTCCGCATCTCATTGCGGACGTCAGTAAGAAAATCCTTGGCGCGCGCAGGGAACTGCGTCAGCTTATTGCCCTGGCCTTCGCGCGCTATCGTTACTGCTTTCGCCATTGGTTCCTTCCTTCAATCGCCGCCCTGTCGGCCGGCTTCCAAAATCTGGCAGGGGCGGAGGGATTCGAACCCCCAAGTTCGGTTTTGGAGACCGACAGTTTAGCCATTGAGCTTACGCCCCTGTAGGCAGCACTTAGCAATTAGCCTTTGGCAATTAGCTTCTGTCTTGTCGCATCAGCCTCAAGGCCAAAATTCAGGAGCTTTCCAACTAAACACGCCAAATACTAAAAACCAAGTACTAACTGCTTACTTAACCTCTTTGTGCCCCGTGTGCTTGCGGCAGCATTTGCAAAACTTCTTGAACTCAAGACGGCCCGTCGTGGTCTTCTTATTCTTGGTCGTTGAGTAATTTCTGTTTTTGCAGTCGCCGCATTGTAACGTTACGATTTCTCTCATGGCTTTAACCCTTTGCTGCTTTCACCCGAGCGGCATGCCGCTCTGTGATTCAATTTCCAATTCTGTAATTTCGTAATTGATGTTCGGCTTACAGCTTTTCAAATTATCCGATTACCAAATGACTCAATTACCAATTCTCTTACTGATTCTTTCTTACTGGATGATCTCTGAAATCGTGCCCGCGCCCACCGTGCGTCCACCTTCGCGGATCGCAAAGCGCAGGCCCTTTTCCATGGCCACCGGCGTAATCAACTCAATCTGCAAGGACACGTTGTCGCCCGGCATCACCATCTCAGTACCCGCCGGCAACTCAGCCACGCCCGTTACGT
>DASZMF010001099.1:0-1593 GCA_035552035.1 Candidatus Angelobacter sp. | reverse complement strand
CGGCAAACAGCACGAAGAGCCTGCTCCCATTAGAGCCGGCCAGAAGCATGCCGAGCAACAACACGGCTCCGGCGATGCGCCAGCGGATTTTGGTTTCCCAGTGGGGCTTTCTCTCAGGCCGCACGCTCAGGTGCAGGTAGTCCGGCGTGTAATACATGAGGACGGCTACCGCGATGGCCACCAGCAAAAAGACAACGGTCTGCAATGCATGCCAGCGTCCTCCGGCAACAAAGCGGATGGCCAGGGCCACCACAAAAAAACCGAGGCTGACGGCACAGCCCCAGATGCGGCTGCCTTGAAGAAACTTTTCCTGATCGCGATAGTTCATGAGTATGCGCTGTCGCGTTATTTTACAGGAGAGACGCGGGAATATTGCTCGCGCAAAATGTATCGGAGGTTCAATGCGTTTGCCGCCAGATTCCGAGCTCACTGCGGAGAAAAAACTTTTTACCACAAAGGACACGAAGGAACACAAAGGAAAGCCTGGCAAAACTCTTTTCTCCTAAACCCGTGTATTATCCGTGTGGTTCGATGGTAAATCTTTTGCCTTCATGGCAAAGGATACATTCACCTAGGCTCATCCTTGCGCGTTTCGCTTGTTCGCCGGTGCACTCAGGACAACAAAGGCGAGATGACCGAACGTTTGTGCTCCTGCTATCCTTCAGCGCATGACTCTTTCCGTATGCATCATCACGCTGAACGAAGAAGCGAACATTGGCCGCACGCTGGCGAGCCTGAAGGAAATAGCCGACGAAATTATCCTGGTGGATTCAGGCAGCACGGATGCGACGGTGGCGATTGCGCAGTCGTTTGGGGCAAAAGTTTTTGTGGAGCCGTGGAAAGGGTTTGCGCGGCAGAAAAATTCGTCGCTGGCCAAGGCGTCGTGCGACTGGATTCTCTCACTGGACGCGGATGAATCTGTTACGCCCGAATTGGCGGCGAGCATCAGGAAGCTGCTTACGGCAGGCGCGACGCCGGAATTCTCTGGCTACATGATCAATCGCCGCAATATTTATTTTGGTAAATGGCTGAAGCGCGCGGGTTACTATCCCGATCCAAAACTGCGGCTGATCCGGCGCGGCGCGGCAGAGTTTGAATTGCGCGATGTGCATGAAGACTTGAAGATGCCGGGCCAGAAGCTGGGCCATTTGCAGGGTGACATGCTGCACCATGCCTACCAGGACCTGGACAGTTTTATCGACCACCAGAACAAATATTCATCGCTGGGCGCGGACATGGTGGTGCGCGAGCGCAAGGTGGGCTTCAGCGTAATCAATATTGTCTTCAGGCCGCTGGTACGGTTTATATGGGCGTATTTTTTCCGCATGGGATTTCTGGATGGCCGCGTAGGGCTGGTGGTGCTGATGAATCACGCGGCCTATGTGAGCTGGAAATATGCCAAAGCGTGGCAGAAATCTGAAGCGAAGTTGTCGAATAAGTAAGTTCTGCTGATTAATTTGTTCCGCCTTGAAATTCCGACTTTAAACCCATGTACTAATTCGTGCTTGGTTCGCCATAAAATATATTCTATATTTTCGCCTGTACGAATTTAACTGACTGTCCAAAACAAATTAACAGCCGCTGGCGGGATTT
>DASZMF010001098.1:0-3100 GCA_035552035.1 Candidatus Angelobacter sp. | reverse complement strand
TCCTGCGCGTGGTGCTGGCGCTTTTGCAGAAGCTGTTCGACTGGCGCATCAAAAGGGAGCCACTCTGCGATGCGCAGGGTGAGCTTGCCTTCTTTTTCCATCTGCTCGTAGGTGAGGAAGTCTTCCCAGTCTGAGTTATCTTGCGCGGAGGTGATGCCCCATTGGGCTGCGTCGGCCAACGCGAGTTCGGCGGCGCTGCGGCGCTGCGCCATGGTGGGCGGCGGAATTTTTTCTGCCACGGCGCTCATGGCGGTCTCGCGCAGGATGCCGGTGGGCTCGCCTTTGTCGTCGTGATCAATTTTGCCGCCATGCGGATCAGGGCTTTGCGCGGTGATGCCTGCGGCTTTGAGCGCGGCGCTGTTGGCGATGGCAATGTGTCCGTCAACGCGGTTGAAGATTGCGGGATGATCGCCGGTCACGGAGTCGATGTCTGCTTTGGTCGGCGTTTTTTGTCCGGGCATTTTCTGATCACCCCATAACGTGTGGTCCCAGCCACGGCCGATAATCCATTCGCCCGGAGCCGCGGTTTTGGCGCGCGCTGCGATGCGCTGCTTCATGTCGTCGAGTGATTTGCTGCCGATCAGATTTACGTTCAGTTTTTCAAAGCCGCCGGAGCCCAGATGGACATGAGCATCGTTGAAGCCGGGCATCACGAAGTGTCCGCCGAGATCGATGACTTGGGTTTTTGGGCCTTTGAGTTTTTGAATGTCTTCGTTGGAGCCTACGGCTGTGATCTTTCCTGCGGAGACGGCAATGGCGTGTACTGGGCCATGAATGGGCTTAAAAGGCTCGGGCTTTGGTTGGCCGCTGGAGCTAGACCATGTTGAGATCCTTATGGATGGCGCGCCAAGGTAAATATTGCCGTTGATGAAAATAACGTCAGCGGGTGATTGTGGTTGTTGCGCGGAAGAGGAACTTGCCATTGTGAGCACCATCAGCACAGCCAGTAAGATTTTCATTCTTGTACTCCGGTCAGGGCCAGGAGGATCAGCAGAATTCGCTTGAGTCCCAGGTCGCGATTAGCGCAGTCAAACCATTCGCGCAAAGTGTGCGCGCCGCCGCCGTCGCCGCCTGCGCCGATGGCGGTAGCTTCAATGCCGAGCGAGAGCGGGATATTGGCGTCAGTGGAGGCGAGGCGCGGGAAAGAATCGATGCGCAGATGCTTGTCCACGGCGCGGACGATCTGCTGTATGCGCGCGTTGAGTGGCAGCTCGGCGGCAGGGCGGTCGCCGATGCTTTCAATGGCCAGCGTGATGCGGTGCTCGCCCGCGCGATGCAGGATGGGCACTTCTCGCCAGGCTTCAGAGACGCATTCGCGCATGCGGTCTTCCAGCTTTTGCAGTTCAGCTTTAGACGCAGAGCGCAGGTCAATACGCGCGGTGGCGGTTTCTGGAATTGAGTTGACGGAAGTTCCGCCGGAGATCACGCCGATATTGAACGTGGTGCGCGGCGACTCTGGCGCATGCACTTCACTGAAGCGGGCCAGGGCGCGCGACAGAATCACAATAGGATTGGGGACGCCGAAGTCACTCCATGAGTGTCCGCCAGGGCCGCGGAAGGTAATTTCAAAGCGCCGGCTGCCGAGGGCCTGGTTTACATACGTGTCAGTGCCAGCGCCATCGACCACCAGCAAAGCCTGTATGGCTTTGCGCCAGTGCGTGGAAGAAAACAGATGCCGCATGCCGCGCAGATTGCCTTCACCTTCTTCACCCACGTTGCCGACGAAAACGATGTTGGTGGCAAGCTTGAGTTCACTGCGCTTGAGTATGGTGGCCATGGCAAGAAGAGCGGTGACGCCGGCAGCGTTGTCACTGATGCCGGGGCCATAGAGCCGGGTGGATTCTTCGCGCGTCTTGAGCGCTGTGCCTTGCGGGAAGACGGTATCGAGGTGCGCGCTTATGCCAACCAGCGGTGCGCCATCGTCTGGGTGCAGTAGCCCAATGACATTGCCGATTTCGTCGATGTGGACATTTTCCAGTCCGAGAGCAGAGAAGCGCTGGCGCAGCCATTCACTGCGCGCGGTCTCGCCAAAAGGCGGCGCGGGAATTTCAGTGAGCTCACGCTGCCAGCGGCGGAATTCCATCTCCTGGTTATGCAGCCAGGTAAAAGCGGTGTGGACGTGGCGCATTTCGGCAATGCGGGCAATCTCACGCTGAGGAGAGTTCCGCGAAAAATCAGGGATCGGTGGGCGGCTGGCCATCTCTTGAACAAATACTATATAACCCGCGCGCGAGTGCGCCAAATCTTCTGGAAAGAAACTGCGGCAATAAGAAAGGCGGCCTCAGCAGGCCGCCCGTTCAACGAATGCTTGCAGAAAGCTTATTTGGGTGCGGCAGTTGTTGTGTCAGCGGCCTTCTTGGTTTTCTTGGAGGTCTTTTTTGTGGTGGTCTTTTTGGTGGTTTTGGTTTTGGTGGTGGTTGTTGCCTTGGTGTCGGTTTTGGCTGCTGGTGTTGCCGCAGGTGCAGCGGCTTGAGCAAATGACAGAGCAGATCCCAGGACCATGGCGAACGCGATTGTAAGTAGCTTTTTCATTGAGTCTCCTTCAAAAGGGAAGTTAGTTTTTTTACAGCACTTAACTTAATGTGGAAATTATGGTGGCGGTATTGTACGCGAGAGTAGCTGAAAATAAAAAGCGGTCTTTTCGACCGCTTCTGGTGCTCAATTTTTGAGTGATTTATTTAGGTGAAGGGGTGGCTGCCGGAGCCGAGCTATCGGTGGTGCTGCTCTTGGACTTCTTGGCTTTTTTGGTGGTCTTGGCTTTCTTGGTTTTGCTGCTGGGTTGTGCTGTGGCATCGCCCTGGGTGGGGCTGGCCGCCGGGGTATTGTTTTCCGGCTTACCGCCGCCGGCCTGGGCGAAACCTAAAGCACTGGCCAGGGCCAGCGTGCATGCAAGAGTAAATAGCTTTTTCATAGCGATCTCCTATTAAAGGGAAGTTAAAACTGTTACACATCAGAACCCATTTACAGGAAACTAGTTGTGTCTGGACGTTCAAGCAATTGCCTTAACCCTGCTAAGTACTGGCTCATCAATGCCAGTTATGAGTCGAATTAGTGCCGCACCTACGGCGCTTGTTTGTCGTTATTCTCTTACCCAGACCTG
>DASZMF010001097.1:0-5566 GCA_035552035.1 Candidatus Angelobacter sp. | reverse complement strand
AGCAGGAATCAGAAGTACGGCTCACGCTGGGAAAACAGTGGGACCGGGTACGGAATTGCGCCAATCCTTCTGCCATCTCATTTGCGTTGATGCGATTGAGTGATACACAACATCTATTCATTGTTACTTCCTCCGCTTTATGTGCGGACCTGCCTGCTTTGTTCAATATAGTTCGGGAAATACAAGCAGTGTATTCAGACCAAAGCATGGATGATAACGAAGCCCTGCAGTATGCCGATCTTTCGGAATGGCAGAACCAGTTATTGGAACATCCCACCGACCAGAATCATGTGCCTTACTGGAAGGCGGCCGATTTTTCCAATCTGCTATGCCCTCGATTGCCATTCGAGCTGCGCAGAGAGTCAGTTACGGCAGGCAATTCTTACGAAACTATTGCGCTAACAGTCTCAGAAGAAACATCGGCGGCAGTTGATTCATTGGCACACAGACTTGAAGTTTCGGCACTATCAGTCCTGTTGGCCGTGTGGCAGCATTTGTTAAAGGGCCTGAGCAATACAGATACATTCCTGATTGGAACAGGGCTGGACGGACGTGTGCAGGATGAATTGCGGACCGCAATCGGAGTGTTTACGAAGTATTTGCCATTAAACATCAGGTGCAATGCAAGAGTGCGCGATTTCATTCAGCAGACACACATGACAGTCGAAATTGCCCGCCATGATCAATTGCAATTTGACTGGTCTGCCGGAATGCCGCAGGTCTCTAATCAAGGTCTTCTGTACCCGGTGATTTTCGCCGGCAGAGAGTTGCCGCTTCTTGAGATGACAGGTTCTCTCGCCTGGGAATTTAAAAGCAGCTTTGAACACCTGGAACCTTATGAATTGTCTTTGAGCGCAGTTACAACAAGTGCCAGACTGCAGCTCCAGTTTTCCTGGGACAGCGCAGTCTATGCACGAGCCGACGTTGGGCTGCTGGCCAGGTACTATACAGCTTTACTTCAAGAGATGGCTGCGCACTCTGATGGCCTGACGGATGAATTGCCTGCAGCGGGAGTGAATGATGCCATCTGCATGCCATCTACACAGGCTCAAGAGGCAATCTGGCCGGCGCTGGATGAATTAATTGCCGCGCAAGTTATGCGCGTGCCGCAACAACTCGCAGTTGTCTGTGAAGATCAATGCATGACTTATTCGGAATTAGACCAGCATTCTTCTGCTCTGGCAGCCAGGCTTGAACATGCTGGCGCTGGTCCGGAGAAGGTGATTGCTCTGGTGGCGGAACGCTCGGTTCACTTTGTTGTGGGAATGTTGGCGATAGTGAAAGCAGGCGCAGCATGGTTGCCCATTGAGCCAAACATGCCGCAAGAGCGCGCTGAATACATGATGAAACAAGCGCAGGCAGTTGCCGTGTTGACACAGCAAACTCTGCCCCCGCAAATTGAATATGGTGGGCTGCCCGTCATCTTTCTTGATGACCCGAACATCCTGGAAGGGGCCGAGTCAATCAGTGCTCGCAAGAAGTTTCCCCTGAACAGGCTGGCGTATGTGATCTTTACTTCCGGCTCCACCGGACGTCCCAAAGGCGTGGGCATTGAACATCGGCAAGTTGCGTCTTATGTGCATGCTCTTTTCGAACGAGTGCATCCGCAAACTAGTTCTGATTTTGCCGTGGTTTCAACAGTAGCTGCCGATCTTGGTCACACGTCTATTTTTGCAGCCTTGAGTTGCGGTGGGTGCCTGCACATGATCCCGGCGCGCTGCACAGTAGATTTAGAGGCGTTGGCCCAGTACTTTCTCAGCCATTCCGTCCATTTTGTGAAGATTGTGCCTGCCCACCTGGAGGCTCTCTGCCGATCGCTGCCAGATTCCGCTCGGCTGCCGTGGCGGCAATTGCTTGTGGGCGGTGAGCTCCTGACATCGAAGGTGGTGGAGTTGGTGAAACGATTTGCTCCGGAGTGCGAAGTATTTAATCACTACGGACCTACGGAGACAACAGTTGGCGTTTTTTGCGGCGTGGCAGCTCCGGAACTGGAACGTTTTGCGGGTTCAAGTATTCCTATCGGTCGCCCACTCTCTGGTGTAGCCGCATACCTGCTGAATAACAACATGCAGCCTGTACCGGTATGGGTGCCCGGTGAACTTTATATTGGTGGCAGTTCTGTGGGCCGCGGTTATGTAGATGAGGGGGCTCTTACTGCTGACCGGTTTCTGCCAGACCCCTTTCATCCTGTGCCGGGGTCACGCATGTATCGCACCGGCGATGTGACGCGCTACCGCAGTGATGGCCTGGTGGAGTTCCTGGGGCGGCGGGATGGACAGATAAAAATTCGAGGCTACAGGGTTGAAGTAGGAGAGATTGAAGCAGTTCTGGGCCGCCATCCGGATGTTCGCAACGCCGCAGTGGTGGTTCGCGAGGATAAATTAACCGGGAAATATCTGCAGGCTTTTGTGGCAATTGGCGCAGCCAAAATTACTGCCGAAGAGTTGCGCGGCTACCTGGAAAAGTCACTGCCACACTACATGGTTCCGGCTGGTATTTTTTGCGTTGATCATTTGAAGCTGACGGCCAACGGGAAAGTAGATCGCCAGGCCCTGCCCACCAGGATAGAGTTATCTGCCCCAGCCACATTTTGCGAACCAAGAAATGATGTGGAAGAAAGCCTCGTCGCCGTGTTTCGCAAAGTCCTGGGGGTGGAGCGAGTCAGCGTGGACGACAATTACTTTTCTCTGGGAGGAGATTCGCTGCGCGTGATTCAGGTTGTGCATGAGGCGCGCCGTTATGGCGTTCATATTGGCGCCACAGATGTGCTTCGGCATCAGACAGTCAGGAAGCTCTCGTATGCGCTCCAGGAGAGGACGCTTTCAGGCTTGTTTCCAAACGGTGTTCCGGCCCTCTCTCTACCTTCACCAGAGATGCTTCAAGGCTTGGCTGCTGACGTTGCCGATGCCTATCCACTTTCCGGTATACAGGCTTTCATCATTGAAAAGTACCGGCAGGACCATCAGCGCAAAGGCGTCTATCACGTGCAGGAATCTATTCATGTAAGTGATGCCGGGTTCTCAATGGAAGCGTTGGAAGCGGCATTCCGATTGGTTGTAGATCGCCATCCGGCATTGCGGACTGTGGTTGATCTTGAATCATTGCCGCCTATGCAGTGGGTCCGCCGCGATCTCCAATGGAAATTGCAGGTTGAAGATATCTCACGCCTGAGCTTCTCGGAGCAAGAGGCCCATATTACAGAAGCACTGGTTACCGACCGGGGAAACCCTTTTGACTTGTCAGACCGTGAGTCGCCGCTTTTCCGCGCGACCGTTTTCCTGCGGTCCTCCGGCGACTTTAATTGGGTTTTCTCTTGCCACCACGCCATCATTGATGGCTGGGGGCATCGCTTGCTCATGAATCAATTTGTGCAGACATACCTGGCGATCAAAGCAGGGCGAAAAGCTGAACTGGGCAAACCGGACTCTGCCTGCCATGAGTTTGTGGCCTATCAGGAAGCCGTGCGGACATCTGATAAAGCCATAGAATTCTGGCGGCAATACTTAAATGGCGTCGATACTCCTTCCGCGCTTCGCTCTGTTCCTGTCGATCCTGTAAGTCCGGAAGAAACCAGGGTGGTCCATCCACTTGAGCCATCGCTGGTTGAAGCGCTTTCGCAGATCGCCCGTGCCCGAGCGGTTTCCATGCAGGCCCTGATGCTGAGTGCATGGTTTGAAAGTCTCCGCAGTTTAACTGGCGGGGAACTGGTTACAACCGGCGTAATCACGAATGGGCGCTCAGAACATTTGAGCGATCCGCTTTCAGCCATCGGACTTTTTTGGAACATCGTACCAGTAGTTTCTCGTCGCGCATTGCCTGTGTTGGAACAGGTCAACATCGTCCATAAGGACTTGATCGATATAGAACCATATTCCGCTTATCCGCTACCGCAGATATCAGCGGACCATGGCGGAAAAGATTTTTTCTTCTGTTCATTTAGGTTCTTGAATTTCTGGAATTTACAGCAGTTGCCTGCTGAGTCTGGTCTGCATCTACTGGGATTACGCGCCTATGACCGTTATTCATTCCCGCTGAACTGCACAGCATCTTTGAATCCCCTTGCAGGTGGCGGGCAGCTACAGCTTGAATACGATCCGGATGTGTTCATGGCAAGCACAGTGCAGGCTGTGCTGGATAACTTTGCCGCACTTCTTGAAAAAGCCGCTGATTTTAGCGTTCAAGCTCAGAGCCAATAAAGAGTTCGCATATTTATTACCCATTGTCATGAATTCTGACTTAAACATCACACCGGCTAACGGTCCGCGTCTCTATCCGATTGAGTTGCAGTACGAGCCGCGCGTAATCAGCGGATTTCGTCCTACAGTGGAGCCGCACCTCGGATTGCATTCTGGCGTGCTGCAGCACATTGTCAATGAGCAGAATAGGCATCCCGGGGGAAACTATTGCCTGATTGCCGATTGGCACGCCACCACCATGTGGTTCGGACGCGCCAATATGCAGGAGGCCACGCTCACGACGGCCGCCGCGTTGCTGGCCCTGGGAGTGAATCCCTACAAAACCCTGTTGTGTGCACAGTCACACTTAAGCGGCCTTGGTGAAATGGCATGGCTGCTGAGCTGTATGACGCCCGAATCGCTCCTGTTGCGTAACCCTGTATCTCCTGGTTCCGCGCTAAATAAGAACAACATCGGCGCCATTTTGTACCCGGTTCTGATGGCAGCGGACGTGTTGTCATTACGCGGAACAAAGATCGTGATACCGCGCGATCAGATCATTAACTGCCGCAAGGTGCGCCAAATTGGTCGGGCCGCAAATCACATGCTGGGAACGCCGCTGTTTCCAATTCCAGCAGTAGAAGTACGCGGTGGAGTTGTTCCTGGTATTGATGGGAACAGGATGGACTGGGAACGTAGAAATCACATCTCCATGTTTCTCAGTCCTTCCGAACTTCGCCGCCGAATACAACTCATTCAAACGGACTCTTCCGGCATCAAGGACCCGAAGAACCCGGAAACCTGCACGGTGTTCCGGCTTTATTCCCTGGTTGCCCCGCCACAGCGTGTGCGGGAGATGCACGAGCGCTATCTGTTGGGCGCCATTGGCTATGAAGATGCGAAGGCGGAACTGGCAATCGCCATTGCTGAGCGGTATTCCCTGGCAAGGGAGCATTTTGAGGATTGGAAAAATCGTCCTGACGATTTGCGTGATATTTTGCGCGCGGGAGCAAAAGCTATCTCCATGGAAGTCAAAGCAAGCCTGGCACTCGTGCGGGAAAAACTAGGATTGGACCTTTAAGGTGGGCCAAATATGAGTGATCGTAATACACGCGAATGGCTGAGAAACTGGGACACCAGTGAGTTTCTTAGTGAGCAGAGACGGAGTGGCAGATCAGGCCTCTCCCCCGATTTCACTGCAAAGTACGCTGGTGAACATGAGCGCATCGCCGGGTTACTGTTGAACTCCGATATATCTGCCCAGGACATGAAACTGGCCCGCATGCTTGAGGCAATCACCGCACCGCTGGCGGCGCTCCATGCTGATCCCATTCCTCGTTACTATTCCTATACTGGCGTAAACGTTCTGGATGAATACATTGACGGCGAGC
>DASZMF010001096.1:0-1641 GCA_035552035.1 Candidatus Angelobacter sp. | reverse complement strand
TCCGCGCATGGCGTCAAGGTTTTCCTTGTCCATCGCCACGGCCTGCCGGAAAGCGTCGATGGCTTTCTTGTATTCCTTCTGCTGTTCGTAAGTGCTGCCCAGCGCGGCATAAACTTTTGCCGACCGCTGGCCTTCCGGCACAGAATTCAGCAGGTCAGTCGCTTTCTTGTTGTCGCCTTCATCGTTATAAAGAAACGCCAGGTTGGTGATGGCTTCTTCTGAATTCGGGTCCTGCGCCAGAGCGGCCTTGAATTCGTTCTCTGCCTTGATCAGGTCTTTATTGAGGAAATAGAGCCGGCCCAGCACCATGTGATTGTCCGCATTTTTCGGCTCAATCTTGACCAGAGATTCATATTGCTCAATGGCCAGCGTTAAAATCTCGCGGGATTGCGATCCCGGCTGCAGGTCGCCCAGCGACCGCAGATAAATTCTGCCCAACAGCTTATGCGCTTCCAGGTTATTCGGATCGCGCTTGATAATGTCCTGCGCTTCCGTCACGGCGTCGCGAATGCGTCCGGTCTTGGCATAGAGCTCTGCCAGCGAGGCGTTCAGGTACTCTGAAGACGGATCGTTCTCAATCGCCAGCCGGTATTCTTCAATCGCCTTGGTGGCATATTCTGAGCGGCCGTACATCGCCATCATCTCTTCATACATATGCGCCAGAGAGAAGTGATAATAGGCCTCAGCCTGGTCAGGCTTTTTGTCTGCCTTGGGCTGGTCAGCTGCCGAGTCTTTCGCCGCATCTTTCTGTGACGCAGCTGGTTGCTTTGGCGCGGGCATCTTCTTGGTGCCCGATTGCGCAAAAACGGTGACGGTTGAGAGCAGGAGGAGCCCAGACAAAAGAGTGCGGTTTTTTATGAAAGTCATAGAACGAACCGAAATTTACCTTTTCATTGGATGCACTGGCGCTGTATCCGGTAGCGGGTTCCGCTGCCCTAATTTTAGACCCGATAACACCTTTTTTTGCAGCACATTACAATTCTTGACTAGTGACGGAAGTGACGCACTCCCGTAAGCACCATTGCCAGCCCCAGGCGGTTTGCCGTATCAATTACCTCCTGGTCCCGCATGGAGCCGCCCGGCTGGATTATGGCCGTAGCCCCTGCTTTGGCAATCTCTTCCACGCCGTCAGGGAATGGGAAAAACGCGTCTGAAGCGGCCACCGTGCCCTTTAAAGGTAAGATCGCTTTCATGGCGCCAATCTTGCAGGAATCTACCCGGGACATTTGTCCGGCGCCCACGCCCACCGTTTGACCCTCGCGGGCATAAACAATGGCATTGGACTTCACATGTTTGCAGACCTTCCAGGCAAACAAGAGCGCCCGCATCTCTTCTGGAGTGGGCTGGCGGCTGCTCACAATCTTTAAATCGGCGTCGATCAGCGAATGCACATCGGCATCCTGCACCAGCATGCCGCCGGAAACCTGCTTCATGGCAAACTTTTGCGCACTGGGCTTGACTTCCACGAGCCTTAGATTTTTCTTGGCGGCAAACTTCTCTTTTGCTTCTTGTGAGTAGCTTGGCGCGGCGATGGCCTCAACAAACAGCTTGGCAATCTCTTCGGCTGCCGCTCCATCAATCTCGCGATTCACGCCAATCACGCCGCCAAAGGCTGAAACCGGATCCGTCTCTTTGGCGCGC
>DASZMF010001095.1:0-6828 GCA_035552035.1 Candidatus Angelobacter sp. | reverse complement strand
CAGCCGCGCCGCCAACGGTGCAATTAACCGGCGGAAATTGGGGCGTCTCTTTCACGCCGCTTCGCGCTGGTTATAGCGGAACCGCCACGCTCAAAACTCTCACAGCCATGCTGGTGCCCAAGTATCTTGTTCTTGGGGTTTATTACGCACCTCCCGGGGCCAAGAGCACAACAACTTATACCAATACCAGTACGCAAGGTGAATCCACATCTATTTCCAATAGCTTTACTAATGCCACCAGCACCAGCGCAGCCATTGGAGCCTCGCTGGGTATAACGGGGTTCAGCGCTTCCGCTACGCTGACTGCGTCAAACTCTTACACGCAAGAGGCGGACACATCTTCTTCGTATGCGGTGAATACAACCACTTCGAATGTGAATGTAATTCCCGGGCCGGCCAGTTCAACCATCGGCATTGATCACGACTACGACAAGATTCTGATCTGGCTCAACCCCGAGCTCGATATGTCCATCAACACGGACAATTCTCTTTCATGGCACGGATACTCATATAACCCTGAAGATCCGGTTGAAGCCATGGACGTAATTCAGCTTCCTGTTTTATGGCTGAAAAATCCGGGGCTGATTCCTGCCGATGTGAATGCCGTGCTGGCGCGCTCATGGGACACAACCGGGCAAGGGCCGCTGAACCAGACCGATTTTGAAACCATCATGGCCCGCGATCCGCTGGTGAACCCTACGTTCAATCCGAATCTGGACACTACCGGCCGCTTTCAGATGGCAACCGGGCAGACGTTCGACTATGTACCAACGCCGGCTGGCGGCCAGCCCAACACAGAACAATTCTCAGTGAATTATCAGGCTACCAATACCGCTGGGCGGGGATCTTCAGATACATACCAGACAGGAATGACGGTTGACGTGAAATTTACCAGCTCTATAGCAGTCGTGAAAATAACTGACGAATTCAAGGAGACGCAAACAGCAACCCTGGTTAATAAATGGAGTACATTGTCCACACAGACTTCGGGCCAAACTGCAGCCTTTAGCATTGTGGGCCCACTCTCCACGGACAATTACACCGGACCTGTGAGCATGCAGATCTGGAAAGACAACGTTTACGGGACCTTTATGTTTTATCCCATTCAATAAACGTAGCTGCTTGATTTCTGCTCAATTCCCGGCTACTCTTGAATTGAACACGAAGCACGCCCGTCAGCCTTTTGGCCGGCGGGCGTTTTTATTTGCGGCATAAAATGAGGAGAGCCAAAGATGACTGAGCAAAAAGACATGACTGAGCCAAAAGAAATGATTGAGCCAAAAGAAATGATTGAGCCAAAAGAAACGACTGACGCCGAAATTCTTACCATGGTGGACCGCCTTGAGCGATGCCTGTTGCCGAAAGAAGCTTTTCACCATCGCGACCACCTGACCGTAGCCGTGGTTTATCTGTATGCGGCTGATCTGGAAACTGCCATTGACCGAATGCGCGCCACGCTGAAAAAGTTCGCGAGCCATCACCACGTGAGCGGCCTTTACCATGAGACGCTGACTCGCTTCTGGCTGCAACAAGTGGAACAGCGGCTGGATCGAGGATTATGTTTGCAGGAATCAGTGCGGCAAATACATGAGCAGTTGAACGATAAGAATCTGCCTTTCACGTATTACAGCCGCGAACGGATCAATTCAAAAGAAGCAAAAGAGAAATGGCTGCTGCCGGATTTACGCTAAACTAGCGGAAGGCACAATGACTGATATCACGAATTTTATGAACACATACCGCGAATGTGCAAGAAATTTGTGGAATGCTTATTTCTCCTCGCGTGAATTTACATGGGATCTCCATTCCGAGTATGAAAGCATAAGAAAATTACTTTTTGAGGCACTTGTCGTATATGAGCTTGATCTGTACAAAGAGTGTTGCGCACTTGACACGGTGCCTCCGCCAGTACTGAAAGTGGTTCCCAGCGCTACCACGGTGCCAATCCTGATTAATAGACCAAGTGATGGTGGTGGAGGGTATTGGGATCAGGAAATGGATATGAGCGTCGGCGAAGGCGATGTCCAATTAATGTTTCTTGATTACTTTGACTATTCGCAATATCCGGTAAAAGACTTTCAGTTTTATCGTTGCAGAATACTAAGATTTCCCACGCATACTGAATACGAAGGCAGAGAAGCGTTGATTGAAGCATCCCATGGAAAAGTTTTTTATGGTGAATAAGATCAATCAGATAGGAATGAAGATCGAGGAACTTGCAAAGTCAGAGGGAAGCTACTTCGCCGCTACTGAAGTCGTGGTTCCACCACTCACAGGAGTGCCAATATTCTTGGAAGCCACCTTCACACCGCTCAGGCTGTTTACATATTTGGCCACGCCTTTATAGAGCGAGTCTGCAATGCGCTGGCGATAGTCACCAGTCTTCAGCTTCCTGGCGTCGTCAGGATTGCTGACGAAAGAAATCTCCGCCAGTATCGACGGCATGTTTGCGCCAATCAGCACCACGAACGGAGCCTTCTTTACCCCGCGATTGCGCAGGTTCGGGCTCTTGGCACTGAGTCCTGTGTAGAGCGAGTGCTGTACGTCCGTGGCGAACTCGCGTGATTCGCCAATCTTTTCTTTCAACGCAATCTTCTTTACCAGGTCTTGCAGTTCATGGATGGATTGCTCAGACACAGCGTTTTCACGCGCTGCCACTTCCAGAGCGTCGGCGCGGCTGGTGAAATTCAGGTAATAAGTTTCCACGCCGCGGGCTGAAGGATCGTCAGACGAATTGGCGTGAATGGAAATAAACAGGTCAGCCTGTTCTTTGTTGGCGATGGCCGTCCGCGTCTCCAGCGGAATAAACGTATCGTCATCGCGCGTGTAAACCACTTCAGCGCCCAGCTTTTCTTCCAGCAATTTGCCCAGCTTTAGCGCAACGTCTAACACCAGATCTTTTTCCAGCAAGCCGTTGGGGCCGATAGTGCCAGTGTCATGTCCGCCGTGGCCTGCATCTACCACAATTTTTCCGATCTTCAATCCCAGCGCGCGAATCAGTGAACGCTCGCCAGAGGCCGTGGGCTCGGCGGTGCGGGTGATTGTTGTGGTAGCTGCATTATTGGACGCGCGCGTGTTGATCTCCGGCGTTTTCTTATTGCGGCTGGATTCCTTGGGCGCAATGGCTTCAAAGGTGGGGCCGCTGGTAGGCTGGCCAGCCGATTTGCCGGAATCTTCGAGCCCGGTGTCATCCACTACTACAGATTTCGGCGTAACAACTCTGGCAATCTCCGCCGGCGTTTCAGCAACTACACGCTCTTTATCTTTGTCTTTATCTTTACCCACGCCTTTGAGCGGACCGGACTTGCTGGCCTCTGCGCTTTGAATTGCGGTAGCAGCGTTGCCGTTTTGCTTCGGAGCAGCCTGCTTGTTTTCCTGCGGCTTGATGGTAGTTACAGTAACGTCTGTTCCTGAGTCGTTCGCGCTGGCCGCCTGCTTTGTTTCCTGCGCAGGCTTAGTGTCCTGCGGAACTGGCTTCTGGTCTTTATTATTACCGGAACTGTTGCTTGCAACTTTGTTGGGCGGCAGCTTGCCGTGAATATCAATGATCAGGCGGTAAGGATTGGGCAGCAGAAACGCGGAGTACTCGGCTACGTCGTCCACATCCAGCACCACTCGTGCCATGTTGAGCTTATATTGCGCCACGCGGATTTTATGCAGGAAGCCGGCATCCACTTCAAAGCTTTTGCCCACCAGGTCTGAAGCCAGCTTGGTGTCATACAGATCAAAGAAAATGCGGTCAGGATGCGGCACGCGTCCGGCCTGGTATTTCACTTCCTGCTCCAGATCAATGGCCACGCGCGTGTAATCGCCGGTGGACCAGTGGCGGATGCCGGTCAGCTTGGGCAGACGGTGCGGCTGTCCATCGGCATTGATAGACGCAACATCCTGCTTCTGCGCTGGCGCTGTTTCGTCATCAACCGGCTTAGGCGTATCTTCTATCGGTGCCGCGGCGGCGCGCGATGGCTGCGGCCTGCCCGGACGATCATGCTTGTTTAACTTGGCTTTGAACGGGCTGGCGGCTGCGGAAGGATTGCTGATCTCCGCAATTGCTTTGCGCGCTTCCTGCGCGTGCGTGTTGCCGGGATAATGTTTTAGAAAATCTTCAAACGTGGCTTTGGCCTGTTTGCTGTCATCCAGATCGTCACGGTAGATTTCGCCGATGGCGAACAGCGCGTCTGCACGGTGCTTGCTGCCGGGATACTCACGGCGCAGGAATACATATTGCCCAATCGCGTCCTGGAAACTTTTTGGGTCTTTTAGAATGCGGCCCTGGTCGTCCAGCAGTTCAGCCACGGCCAGCACGCTGGCATCGGCCTTGGCGGAGGTTGGCGCAACATAATAGACCTTGCGGTAGGCGTCTAAAACTTTTTGGAATTCGCGCCGGGTGCGCTGGGATTCAGGCTTGCTATCAAGGTCGTCACGCAGGCGCTCTGCAAGTTCAAATTGAGCGCGGGCGGCCTGCTTTTTCTGGGCCACAGTGCGCGCAAAGGTGCTTACTGGCGCAAGCATGAGGCAGGCCAGTGCGAAAGCAATCGTTTTCCTCGAGAGCGTCTTACCCAAGGTGTTGCTCGAGGGAGTCCTGGGTCCGATGTTCATTACCACAATCTTCTAAAGCACCTTACAGAATAAACCCGAATCCGCTTTATTCGTTATTGGAAAACGCGCGGTGACCTTCGGCGTCACGGGTCTCAACCAGGCGCGACCGCAAGGCCGTTCCCCGGTAAAGGTCAGTGATCTTGCGCACGTAATCCTGCGTTTCACGATACGGTGGTATTCCGCCGCTGCGCTTTACCGCTCCGCTGCCCGCGTTATACGCCGCCAGTGAAAGCTCCACGTTGCCATTATAGTTTTCCAATAAGCTCTTCAGGTGGCGGACACCGGCATCAATGTTCTGGTGCGGATCAAATGCGTTCTCCACGTTGAGCGACTTCGCGGTAAACGGCATGAGCTGCATCAAACCCATGGCGCCTTTATTGGAAACCGCGCGCGGATTGAAATTTGACTCTACCTTCACCACGGCCCTAACCAGGTTTGGATCAACGCCATGGCGCTCCGCCGCTGCTTCAATCGCATTGTCAACGGTGGCTGCGTCAACCGGATGCGCCTGCGTCAAATTCCCTTCACGCAGGTTGACCGGCTGGGCAAGCTTTAGCGCCCGGCTCTCACTCTTGCTGACCGGGACAATCACCATGTCATTCACTTCCTGGGCCGCGCTGCGCGCTGCCTTCATGGTGGCGGAAGATGCCATGGGCACAGCTTTCCAGCGCTTTTCTTTGTTGCTCCAGTAAACCAGTCCGCTATAACGGGACGCAGCTTCAGTATTCGAAACCGCACTGGAAACAGGTTTGGCCGCCGGCGATGCGGTGGTGTTTACTGACTCAGTTTTTGGCGTAGAGCTTGCTGGCTCAGTTTTCGGTTGAGGCTTGGCGTCGTCATTGGCAATCCAGACGGTGTGGCCATAGGCATCGTGCGTGGCTACGATGCTTTGCCCGCGGACTGGGTAACTTGCTACCATCGACGTGGCGCCGATCAGGATGGTAAATAGGTGCTTTTTCATCGGGTTACACTCTAAATATCAGTTTCCGGCGGCTTGCGCCACCTCACTGAAGGCCCAACACCTTTACCTCAAACTGATAGACGAGAGAAATTGTCCAGAGATATGGATTATAGGACGGTTGTTAACCGGCGGCAATCGGCTAAAACAAGATGAATCTAGGGGGTGAACAGCCGGGAAATACCGGTAAAACCCTTAGAAACCACGGCAGCGGCAGCCAATCCATGGGACGAAGCGCACCCAGCCGTTTACAAAACTTAAGTAATTATCCCTGCAAGCGAGGTCTGTTGCCCGCGTTCTACCTGCATGGTGATAAATAAACGAGTAAGAGTGGTTTTTTACGCATTGGCAATGGTGGAGCTTTTTCTGCTTTCGGCGTTGTATTCGTGGGCGCAAGTAGCGCACTAGCCCGGACCGTCAGCGAAACTGGCTGAAAATCGGCCTGAAGTGCGATAGACTGGTGGCGGCAGCTTCCATGGCTCATATTCACAGCATGATCATAAAAGACCCGCAAATCCTCGGCGGCGAACCGGTATTCCGGGACACCCGTGTGCCTTTTCAGGCATTGATGGATTACCTTGAAGGCGGCCAAAGCCTGGATGAATTTCTTTCTGACTTTCCGACCGTGACCCGCGATGTCGCGATTGCTTCACTGGAAGAAGCAAAATCACTGATTCTTGCTCAGCTAGGATGAGAGTTCTCCTCGACGAGTGTATTCCAAGAAAATTCAAATTTAGTCTTGCGCCACTTGAGTGCCAAACTGTGCCTGAAGCAGGCTTCGCAGGCAAAAAGAATGGCGAGCTGCTCGGCTTGGCCGAAGGCAATTTTGACGTGTTTGTAACCCTTGATAAGGGAGTGGAGTTTCAACAAAACCTTGCCGATAAAAAAATCGCTATCGTGATTATTCGTGCCAGGTCAAATCGTTTGGCGCATGTTCAACATCATGCTGAAAGTTGTCTTTCAGCGATTCAATCCATTCAACCTGGTCAATTTGATTCGGGTTGGATAAGTCGTACACTTTCTCTCGGTTCTACTTCAGCAATCCTTCCACCGCCGCATAAGCCTCATTCAACGCCGCATCAAGCTGAGCGGGATCTTTACCGCCTGCCTCTGCCATATCGGGGCGTCCGCCGCCGGAGCCACCCACTTTTTCTGCGACTGGCTTAATTATTTTTCCGGCCTGAACGCGCGAAACCAGATCAGCCGTTACGCCTACGATCAGCGCCACTTTGCCATCCTGCACTGAGCCCAATACCACAACGCCGGAGCCC
>DASZMF010001094.1:0-7521 GCA_035552035.1 Candidatus Angelobacter sp. | reverse complement strand
ACCAGAACGGGCGAGAGCAACAGCGGCGCGCCCACACGCTCCAGCAGTCCGGAGCCCAGCAGCACCATATAAGGATGCCCTACCAGCAAGTGCAAGATTGATTTCACTTTTGGAAACTGTCCTTTTGGGTCGTTCGCATTAAGTCCTCGAAGCTAAAACGTGAGTTCTTTCTGCATTTTAGATACTCTAATGGCTGCGGAGATTCCAGTTGCTGAAAATATTTGCTGTCATTCTCGGTGTTTTGCTTATTCTACTGGTTCTGTGGGAGACCTTTGAGACCATTGTGCTCCCCCGCCGCGTCACGCGCCAGTTCCGGCTGACCAGGTACTTCTATCGCGCTACATGGCCCATCTGGGTGATTTTGGCGGACCTGCGCGGTACCAAAAAGAAACGCGACATCCTGCTCAGCTATTATGGCCCTCTTTCCCTTTTGCTGCTGCTGGCATTATGGGCCTTTGGACTGCTCATGGGCTTCGGCCTGCTGCATTACGGCCTGCAGGACAAGCTTTCCGGTGCGCTCTACGCCAGCGACTTCGGCAACGCCCTCTACCTGAGCGGCACCACCCTGTTCACGCTGGGAATGGGAGACGTTGTACCTGCCTCGCCGATGGCGCGCTTTATCACCGTGCTGGAAGCTGGCATTGGCTTTGGATTTTTGGCGTTGGTGATCGGATATCTGCCCGTGCTGTATCAAGCATTCTCGCGGCGAGAAGTAACCATCTCCCTGCTGGACGCCCGTGCCGGATCGCCGCCCACAGCCTATGAAATTCTGCGAAGGCAGAGCGGCGTGCAAGGCATGGAGGCACTCACCGAGCTGCTGCGCGACTGGGAATTATGGTCGGCTGATCTCATGGAGAGCCATCTTTCATATCCAGTGCTCGCGTACTTTCGGTCCCAGCATGACAATCAGTCGTGGATCGCATCGCTCACGGCCATTCTGGATGTATGCGCTTTGTCCATGGTTGGCCTTGAAGGCATGTGCCAGTATCAGGCGCGTATGACTTTTGCCATCGCGCGGCATGCGCTGGTGGACCTGAGCCAGGTTTTTCACGCTCCTCCGGATAAAGACGACGCCACCAATCGTCTGCCACCGCACGCGCTAGGAGAATTGCGCAAAGGTCTTCATGCCGCCGGCTCAGCCCTGGCCGATGGCGATATCGCCGCAGAAGAGCTGCGCCGCCTGCAATCGCTCTACGAGCCGTATGCTCTGTCGCTGTCAGCATTCCTGCGGCTGGATCTTCCTCCGTGGATAAAAACCGTGACTGTCGCCAAAGATAACTGGCAGACAACAGCTTGGCAGCTCAGCCAGGGACAGCCGGACCACGGGGTCGTGTCACATGATGACCACAGTTAGCTTCTGATTTTGTGATTTGCGATTTGCGATTTTTTCTGAAATCCCGAAGCAAAGCGAGGGATCCCTATAGCAACGAGGATTTTCGGGAAATGCAGCTTGTTTCCCACCAGCGGAGTGCCGAGATCCTTATTATCTTTCGCAGTTAGAGGTATCCCTCGCTAATGCTCGGGATTTTAGAAAAAAGAGATGTACAATTTCCCCATGGTCACCGCACCCATCGATACCGCCACCTACTCTGAAGCTGCACGTAGAACGCTGCGCCCGGAAGATTGTGCGCTTGCCGTCATTGATATTCAGGAAAAATTATTACCGCCCATCTTCGAGAAAGAACGGCTGGTGCGCAACTCGCAGCTGCTCGTGCGTCTTGCCGACATTCTTTCACTGCCCATCATTGTCAGCACGCAGTATCTGAAAGGCCTTGGCCCCACGATCCCTGAAATCAGCGACCTGCTGCCTGAAGTGGAGACCATCAACAAGCTCGAATTTGGCTGCTTTGGCAATGACTCGTACTGCACGGCCGTGAGCAAGCTGGCCAATCGCAACACGCTTTTGCTCTGCGGCATGGAAGCGCATATCTGCGTGATGCAGACCGCGCTCGGCGCATTGAATCAGGGAATGAACGTACATGTGGCGGCCGATGCCGTAAGCTCCCGCACCGAACTCAACTGGAAGCTGGGCCTGAACCGCATGCAGGCTGCCGGAGCAGTCATGTCATCCACGGAAATGATGATCTATGAACTGCTCGGCAAGTCCGGCACGCCGGCCTTCAAAGAAATGCTGAAGCACTTGAAATAGAGCTGTATCGCACAAGAACATCTGCTCTTTGCGTATTTGCATGGAAAGCGCCCGAAAACTTCGCGTCACCACTTTCTCGCCACTTTGTATGAATTCCCTCAAAGTGTGCTGTATTGCACAGCTTCTCTTGTAGAATAGGTGTTCCAATAGAGTAAATGGCCAAAACTGAAGATTCCGGCATGTGGATCAACCCCAAATCCAACATGCACAACAGCAGCCACCGCGCCTCCTATGGTGAAGGCCAAAACAGTCATAATTCTCGATATCTGGAACTTGCGGACGTTGCCCTGTCGCCCAAGAATCCCGAACAGAAAAAAGCGATTGCCGCTGCTGCTGGAACAACATCTGCAAAGCGCTGATTGCCGCAACTGATACACTCAATTGCATACCTGTCCGTATAGACAACGCGATTTTTGAGAAGAGGCCTCCATGAAAGTGCACCTGGTCAATCCAAGCGACACTTCGTTCGGAACGGCTGTAATCACCCCCCGCTGGCTGTACGTTCTGGCCGCCGCCACGCCGGCTTCCTTTGGCGATCCTGTGATCTGCGATGAAACCCTTGACCCGCTTGATCCGCTGAGCATCGCGCCGGGCGACGTCGTCGGCATTGGCGCACATACCGGCAACGCGTTGCGTGCCTACCAGATTGGCCTGATTGCGCGCGAGCGCGGCGCGACTGTGATTTATGGCGGCATTCATCCCACGCTTTATTCTGAGGAAGCATTTGAACGCGGCGGCGCACACGCCGTGGTAAAAGGCGATGGCGACCAGGCCTGGCCCAGCGCCCTGGCCGATTCGGTGAACGGCACACTCAGAAAAGTCTATGAAGGCGGACGCGTGGGCGCGGAGCAATTTAAATCCGCGCGCTGGGACCTGCTGCCCAAAGACCGTTATATGTGGGCTTCCGTGCAGACCGTCCGCGGCTGCCCCAAGCATTGCTCCTTCTGCTCGGTCTGGCGCACAGACGGACAGAAGCCACGCCAGCGCGCATCCGACTCCGTGATTCAAGAGATCGTCGATCTGCGCCGCCTTGGCTACCGCTACATTGCTTTGGCCGACGACAATTTTTATCCCGTTTCGCTGACGGACATCCGCCTGGCAGAAAAACAAAATAACCAGGCCCGAGTGGCGGAGTTGAAGGGGATCCGCGCCGAGCGATTTGAACTAATGTCACGCCTGGCGCAGCTGCCTAAAGACATGGTCTTCTTCACCCAGATCACCATGGAATCCGCTGAAGACCCGCAGTTTCTTGACGCCATGCATGCCGCCCATATCAAAGGCGCGCTGGTTGGCGTGGAAGCTGTGACCCCGGAAGGATTGAAAGATGTTTACAAAGATTTCAATTTTTCTGGAGAAGAGCTGGTCAACCGGTTGCAGGAATTCAAGAAACACAAGATACATATTCTGGGCTCGTTTATTTTCGGGCTTCCTTCAGACCGGCAGGTCACGTTTGAAGCCACGCTCGATTTGGCCCAGCGCGCAGGCGTAACGTTTGCGCAGTTTGTAATGCTCACGCCATTTCCCGGCACAGTGGATTTTGAGAAATGGGAAAAAGCGCAGCCCGATTCGGCACGCGTGCAGAACATTCCGCTAAGCCGCTTCTGGCTGATTCCATCGGCAATTCGTCCCAAGATGTTCATGGAGCATC
Organism: Candidatus Angelobacter sp.; assembly: GCA_035552035.1. Classification (GTDB taxonomy): domain Bacteria; phylum Acidobacteriota; class Terriglobia; order Terriglobales; family Acidobacteriaceae; genus Angelobacter. The sequence continues at coordinate 3,724 of DASZMF010001094.1, read as the reverse complement.
CAGTCATGAGCTGCGACGAAATTCGCACGCGCACACAGAGCGTGTGGGACCGTTTCTACAGCTTCAAATCCGTCTGGCAGAGATCAAGCTGCACGCCGACCTTCAAATCACGGCTGGCATTTGTTTTTATCTCCAAACTCTATCGGCAGATGTACGCCGGAACCGGCATATCCACTGACAGCGCGCGCCGCAGCAAATCCAGTTCATGGGCGCGATGGCTGGCCATCCCCTGCCGCAAGCTCTTTAGCTCCAGCCCGATGCCTGAATTACAGGTTCCACCGGTTGCGGTGGCGTTGCCGAATATTTCGCCAGAAGCAACGGGAGCTCAAGAAGGATTTACGTAGCATTTTGCGAACTGAAGGGCTCTTCGCTTGAGTCACAAAAATCGTTGCATGACGAGTGATGAGCAAAGAAGCAAATGTTCGGCAGGATTCTTCAAGTTAACGAAGCAAAGCCAAGAGCCAATGGCTAAGGGCCAAAAGCTGCTTTTTTCCTACCCAGCTTCCTCTTCACTCTCATCTACTGTCCGCTGGCCCACCACGCGCGTCTCGCCGCCGGTGAGTTCCAGTTTGATGGGCGCTTCCCCAGAATGTTTTTCCACCAGCTCAGCCAGCCGCTGCGAGTGTGTGACCACCCAGAGCTGTGAATATTTGCCGGCGTTGACCAGCTGTTTAGCCAGGGGCTCCAAGAGATCAGGATGCAAACTGGTTTCCGGCTCATTGAGCGCCAGCAATGATGGCGGATGCGGACTCAGCAGCGCGGCCAGCAAACACAAGTAGCGCAACGTGCCATCAGAAAGTTCACGCGCGCGCAACGGACGCCGCAATCCCGGCATGCGCAGCAGCACGGCAAACATTCCCGTATCTTCATCATGCTCAATCTCAAGTGACGCACCGGGAAAAGCCTGCCGGATGGCCTCATGCAAATCCTGCGACTGCCCTACTTCATTGATGGTCTGAAGCGCCGCGGCCAGGTCGCGTCCATCATGCGCCAGCACCGGCGTGCGCACACCAACTTGCGGATGCCTTAGCGGAGATTCCGCGTCCGTGCGGAAGTGATGATAGAAACGCCAGCGGCTGATTTCTGTCCGCAAGGAAGAAAGCTCAGGATAAAGATGCGGCTCGCGCAACTGCGAGAGCACAGACTCCGTGGGCAGAAGCTCGCCAGAGTAATCTGCCAGACGCTCATCATTGTCGAGTATCCACGCGCCTTTGGGAGAGCGCTCAAAGAATGTGACCTTCAAGCCGTGCGGAGCGTCCATCCAAACGCGCTCTTCCTTTACTTCAGGATCGAGCGAGAATGCAGACTTCTCACCTGACGTCTGTTTGGGCAGTCCGCAAACCAGCTCGTAAGAAAACGTGTCAGTCTTAATGCCCAGCGCCATGCGCACGGGCTCCATGCGTATCGCGCCTGACGAACGGCTTTTGCGCGCGCCGGCCCACAGCACAGAAGGCATGCCGCCTTCTTCTGCCACCACCTGGGCAAAGCCTCCGGCGGCCGCTTTGGCCAGCAGGAATACGGAGTTATAAAGATTGGTCTTGCCGGTTCCGTTTGCGCCAGTGAGCACATTGATCTGGCTCAGATGCAGTCGCAGGTTGCGGACAGACCGATATCCCGTCACATGGATTTCACGTATAGCCACAAAGGAATATTAACCGAAACGCGCCGGAGCGTGGTAAAAACGAACCTGAAATGACAAGTTTTCCGTAGTTCCCTATTATCCAGGGTGGTCACCTTGCCAGTAAAATGTAAGCCATGCGGCAGGAATATTCATCTTCAGCGCTGGTCAACGACGAAACGTTTCGCCGTCTCTGCCGCGCGCGTGACCTGCTGGCCTCTGAATATCAGTCACAGATTCTGCTGGACACCGCTGCCCGCGAAGCCTGCCTTTCGCCATTCCATTTCCATCGCCTGTTTCGCACCACGTTTGGCGAGACGCCTCATGACTTTCTTACCCGCCGCCGCATGGATCGCGCACGCCATCTGCTTGCGTCCGGCAGTATGACGGTCACGGAAGTCTGCTTTGAGGTCGGCTATTCCAGCCTGGGATCGTTCAGTACAAAGTTTCAATCGCTGGCCGGACGAACGCCCACGGCTTATCAGCGTGAAGTCCGGCGCTTCTTTGGCTATCAAAAGCCCTGGAAGATTATGGTAGTCCCGGCATGTTTCTTTTCCGCATTCGGCGGACACTAACAACCACCTAAAAATAAAACAGCAAGAATGAAGAAGCGCGTGACCCATCCTTTTGATTTAGGATTTTTCTGAGAAGAGGAGACCACAATGATTCAGCGCATGTCGCATTCGGCAATCTTTGTCCTTGATCAGGATGTGGCCAAGGATTTTTACGTGAACAAACTCGGCTTTGAACTAAAGATGGATGAATCCATGCCCAACGGATTCCGCTGGCTTACGGTGAGTCCCAAAGGCCAGTCTGATATGGAAATTATCCTGATGAAAGTTCAGCCATCGCCCTTTACAGACGCGGGTGTACAAAAGATTACGCCGCAAGATGTGGAGACGATACGCGGGCTGATGAAGAAAGGCACATTCGGAGCGGGCGTGTTCCAGACCGCTGACTGCCACAAGACATACGAAGAGATGAAGGCCAAGGGCGTGGAATTTATCTCTCCGCCTAAAGACCAGTTTTACGGCGTGGAAGCAGTATTCAGCGACCCGTTTGGCAACTGGTTCAGCATGACGCAGCCAAAAAACATGTAGCCCATTTATTCATAGCGACATTTATTCGTGCCGCAGGGCCACAATGGGATCAACTTTTGTGGCTCTCCGTGCCGGCAGATATGAAGCCAGCAGCGCCACCGTAAAAAGCAAAACCGCAACCGCAGCAAACGTGAGCGGGTCAGCCGAGCCCACCTGATACAGCATCGATTGCAGGAAGCGCATGAGAATAAATGATCCCACCAGGCCAAGCACCACGCCGATGGCCGTGGTGGTCATCGCCTGACCCATCACTAATCTGCGCACGTTGCCGGCGGTCGCGCCCAGCGCCATGCGGACTCCCATCTCTCTTGTGCGTCGAGCAACGGAGTAAGCAAGGACGCCATAGATTCCCGCCACTGCCAGCAGCAGAGCAGTGCCGGCAAAAATGCCAATCAAAACAAGATTAAAGCGGCGCGCATTGGTTGACGCAGCAAAGATGGCGGTAAAAGTATTGGTGCTGGGTGGAACGTCAGGATCAAGATCGTGAATGATTTTGCGGGCTGAAGGGATTACAGCGGCTGGATCTCCGGCAGTACGAATCACCACACTGAATTGCGTGGTTCGCTGCGGCCGCTGGCGATAATTCACGTAAATGGTTGGGCGCGGCAGCTTTTCCAGATCGCTCTCGCGCACATCTCCCACCACACCCACCACGGTCAGAAGGCGTAGATCGCCATCCATATTCCCAAATTCAATGTTGCGGCCAAGGGGATCCCGGTTGGGCCACTTCGCGCGGGCCAGCGATTCACTGATCAGCGCCACATGGGGCGCATCCATGCCATCACGGTCATCAAAGAGGCGGCCGCGTACAAGTGGAATGCCCATCGTCCGGAAATAGCCTTCACTGACTGAAGCATAATCAGCGTAGCCTGCCTGTTTAGGGTCGCGGAACAACTGTCCATAGAAATCAGAGACCTCTTTGATCAGCGGGCTGTCATCTCTGATATCTTCGGTTGAGGCGCGTTTGATTATCTCCTGCATCCGCGGTGAAAACTGTTGCGGATTC
>DASZMF010001093.1:0-11079 GCA_035552035.1 Candidatus Angelobacter sp. | reverse complement strand
TCTTATAGTCACACCAGCGGCAATGCTGACCTGGCTTGGGATCAAATTCGCCGTTGGCGATTCCTTCCGCAGCGTCTTCAATCTTCTGGCGGGCCGTATCTAATTGTTTGGGAGTGCGTCCGGCGACGGCTTCGCTATTATCCTGCACATTGATCAGCACCAGCTCGCGTGGTGAGAGATTCATCTGCGCCACGGCCATGGCGTAAATGGATAACTGCAGGCTCTCTTCAGCAAACTTGCGGTCTTTGGGCGCGCCGGTTTTGTAGTCGATCACACGGACCACGCCATCTTCCAACAGATCAATGCGGTCGATCCGGCCACGAATCTCACGTTCACCCAGCTTGGAGCTGAATTTGTGCTCTGAGGCGATTACGTTGGAAGATCCTCGTGGACTGGCGAGCAGCAGCGTGCGCAACTGGTCGTCGCCGCGCTCTTCATAAATCTTGCGCTGCATTGGATCGTCTATGTAGCCCTTGTTAAATTCATGCCGGAATGCCTGTACCGCTTCTTCAACGCTCATTTCCTTGGCATGCGGCGCGGGATCGTAATAATTTTTGAGCACTGTGTGGATGGCAAAGCCATACTGCATGGCTGCGGCGGCCTCGCCGGGGATTCTCCAGTCGCGCTCCAGCTTGAACTTCATGGGACACGTGGCATAGCTCTGCACGGCGTTGGCACTCAGGGCCATCTCGCGGGCAAAGGTTGGCGGCAGGAGCATCCAGTTGCCAACAGGGGAGGGCTCCAGCGGTAGCTTGGCTGAGCGATGGCCTTCACTGTTGCGCGTACTTAGCGCTGACTTGAGTCTGCGATCACTGATGAGCGGACGCAGAAAGCCGGGCGGTGTGGGATCTTTCTTGCCTTTTCCCGGACGCGAGCCAATGCTCAGACGGTCACGCGCCCGGGTGATGGCCACGTAGAACAGCCGGCGCTCTTCCTGGTCATGCACCAGCTTGCCGTCACCCACGGCAATGGAGTTGCGCAGCGCTGGAGGAAATTCAAACAGGCTTTCCTTGAAATATGTAGGGAACGACCCCGAAGTTACGCGCAGCAGCCATACGTGCGAAAATTCCAGCCCCTTGGCTACGTGGACGCTCATTAGCTGCACGGCGTCAGGATGCGTGCGCTCAAGCTCGGCCATCTGCTCTTCAGTAAAGAGCGGGATAATGCCCCGGCCTTGCTGATAGAACTCCAGATATTGCAGGAACTCGCGCAGAGAAGAATCTTTTACAAACGCTTTCTTCTTCCATGACGAGGCGAAGCGCAGGATTGCCCGGACCACTGCATCTTGCTCTGGTAATCCAAATTCGCGGACTAGATAGGTAAGCGCGGCTTCTGCGCTGAGCCGTTGTTCGGCAATCAAGTCTTTGGCCTGCTTGATGGCTGCGAGCACCGGCGCGGCTGACTCTACGGTCTGCAGGACGGCGCGAAAGCTCTTTGGGCCACCCGGCGTGCCCAGCTTCTTGCGCAGATCGTCGGGCGAGACGCTGAACCGGGGCAGCGCGCATACGCGGAAGAGGCTGTCCACGTCATTGTCATTGCTTACGGCGCCTGCCAGGGCCATTAGATCGCGCGCCATGGCGGTTTCTATTACGTTGAGCCCGGTGACGATGAAGGGAATATCGCGGGCTGCCAGCTCCGCCATGAGATATTCACGCTGCACGTGCTGGCGATAGAGAACAGCCAGGGAGCTTTCACCGGGGCGGCGTTCGCCGCGCAGGCGGGCAATCTCTTCTCCGATGACCGCAGCCTCGCCTTCATGTGATTCACTCAGAACAATCTCTACCGGCTCGTCAAATACAAAAAGTCCGCTTTCCTGGTCACGACGGTCGCGTCCGGATTCAAGCTGCGCGCGCTGGAAGTTGACCCGCTCGCCGAGCGACTGCACCGGAGGATTCTCATTGATGGCGGCAAAGGCCGTGCGCAGAATATTGCCGCGCGAACGCTGGTTCTCGTCCAGAATTACGCCTTCCGTCTGCGGGAAGCGTTTCTGAAATTCTTCAAACGCCGCGCTGGATGCTCCACGGAAGCGATAGATGGCCTGGTCAGGATCGCCGACGGCAAAAATGTTCTGCTCATCGCCGGCCAGAAGCTGGGCCAGGATGATGTTGCTGGAATTGCAGTCCTGGAATTCATCCATGAGGATGAAGCGGGCTTTGCTCTGCTCGCGCTGCAGCAGCGCCGCGTCGGATTCAAGAAGCCGCACGGCATTGCGGATCATCATGCCGAAGGTGCCCAGGTTCTCGCGCTCCAGCAGGCGCATGGAGTTGGTGTAAACGCGGGCTATCTCCTGCCAGCGCTCCAGCATTTCTGGAGGACCAATATTTTCGACTTCCTTGGAGCGGCAGTTGCGCGGCATGTCAGCGCCGGGCTTGAGGCAATTTACATAGTTCTGAAACTCTTGCGGTCCCACCAGCTCTTCATGGCAGCGATCAAAGAAATTCTTGAGGTCATCCAGAAACTGGCCGAGGTCGGCGGGCTTGATGAAGCGCTTCAACTCAAGCTGGTCAATGCGCTGGCGCAGGAAGACGTAAACGTCTTCAGGCAGAAGCAAGTTGAAGTCATGGCCTGCGCGCTTGAGTACGCCCAGGCAATAGGCGTGAAACGTTCCGGCAAAGATGGTGCTTTTAAGCGCAGGAGCTTTGCCGCGCAGACGCTTGGCCACGCGCTCCTGTAGTTCTGCCGCAGCGTTGTCAGTAAATGTGATGGCCAGAATTTCTTCCGGCTTCGCGTGGCCCTGCTCAATCAGCCAGGCAATGCGCTCCACCAGCACGGTGGTCTTTCCCGTGCCAGCACCGGCCAGCACCAGCATGGGCCCATGCACGTGCTCAATGGCCTGTATTTGCTTCGGATTGGGAGTAAACTTGGTCACCGGAAACGTTCTTATGCTCTATATTATGCGAATTTAAGGCGAAGGAGAAATGGTTCAACTGAATTAAGTTGAGGAAAAGCTGTTGATTACAGGGACGACACTAAAACAACTCTGCCGCCGCCACCGCCACAGCGGCAATCGCTGCCGTCTCAGCGCGAAGAATTGTGTGGCCCAGCGAAGCAGATTTCCATCCGCTGGCGGTGAAAAGTTCAAGCTCAGTTTCTGACCATCCGCCTTCTGGTCCAAAGGCCAGAGCGAGCGGAGGATGGCACCCTGCCAGCGCGTCTTTGAGTTGCAGATGCTCTTCGGTTTCGGCCAGCAGGATCCGGCTGCCTTGCGCTTCTGCAATGGCCCGTTTGAGCGTTATAGGATCGGCGATCTCGGGCGGCGCAACTCGGCGCGACTGCTGTGAGGCCTCGCGGGCAATCTTGCGCCATCGCTCTACGCGGGTTTCAGCGGCCTTGGCCAGATGCTTCTCTGTCCGCTGGGCGATGACGGGATAAATATTGGTTACGCCGAGTTCGGTCAGCTTTTCCAGCGCCCATTCGAATCGGTCAAATTTAAATATGGATAGATAGACTGTGATTTGCGGGAGCGCTTCACTCTCAATGATCGCGCCCAGATGAAACTCAACTTCTTCAGGCGTTGCCGATACGACGGTGGCTGAGCGGGGAACGCCGTTGGCGGCTACGTCAAAGGCTTGTCCGATTTTGACGCGCAGCACGCGGAAGAGGTGGTTGGCATTGGGGCCCAGCAGCCATGCATGGTCGCCTTCTACGCGGTCAGCTATCCAGCGGCGGCGGGTCATGCGTGGTTACTCCATGCATGCTTAGTCAGTGAAAGCCTAAGCCCCCAGAGCTTAAGCGCAGCGAGCTTCACCAAAATTGTCTCAACCAAAGATGTCTTTGACCTTTTCAAACAGGCTGCGCGGTTCGGGCTTGTTCTCAATGGTCTCGCCCAGTTCGGCCAGAAGCTCGCGCTGGCGCTTGGTGAGCTTGCTGGGGGTCTGCACACGGACTTTCACGTACATGTCGCCCTTGCCGGAGCTTTGCAGCGCTGGCACGCCTTTATTGCGCACGCGGAACGTGGCTCCGGATTGTGTGCCTTCCGGCACTTTGAGCTTGTGCTCGCCACCGTCAAGGGTGGGAATCATGATTTCTGCGCCCATGGCGGCCTGACTAAAGGAAACCGGCACGGAGCAGTAGAGATCCTTGCCTTCGCGCTCAAAGAACTCATGGGGCTTTACTTCCAGCACGATATACAAATCGCCGGCCGGGCCGCCGTTAGGGCCGGAGTCGCCTTGTTCCTGGTAGCGAATCCGCGTGCCGTCTTCCACGCCTGCGGGCACTGCAACGTCAACCAGATGTTCTTTCATGACGCGGGTCTCGCCTTTGCACCTGGTGCAAGGGTCAGAGATAACACGGCCTACGCCCTGGCATGCCGGGCACGTGCGCGCAATGCTGAACATGCCCTGCTGATAGCGCACCTGGCCCCGGCCTGCGCAGGTTGGACAGGTGGAAGGCGCCTTGCCTCCGGCTGAACCGCTGCCTTTGCAGATTTCGCAGGTTTCATAGCGGCGGATTTTGAGCTGGGTCTTTTTGCCGAAAGCAGCTTCTTCAAAGGTGAGGCTGAGATCGCCGCGCGCATCGCCTCCGCGCTGGACACGGGCGCGGCCCCGGACGCCACCTCCGCCAACGTTGACGCCAAAGAAATCACTGAAGATGTCGCCAAACACGTCGCCGAAATCGGAGAAGTTGGATGGATCAAAACCGCCGCCACCGCCGCCCACTGCCGCGTGTCCGTATTGGTCATAGCGCGCGCGTTTGTCGGCGTCCATGAGGACGCTGTAAGCCTCAGTGCATTCCTTGAATTTTTCTTCCGCCTCGGGGTTGCCCGGATTGCGGTCAGGATGGAACTGCATGGCCAGCTTGCGGTATGAGCTTTTGATTTCCTGCTCGGTCGCGGTGCGGGTCACGCTTAGGATTTCGTAGTAGTCGCGTTTTGCTTGCGTCGCCAAAATGTCCCTCAACAATTTTTGATCAAAACCATGTGGTTATGCTCAACTCAGAAGAAGAGATCCAGTAACATCAGCACCCAAAGTATTCCGCTCAGGCTTGGCGGCTCTGAAGAGGTTTGCTGTGGCCGCCTGCGTTGCTGCCTTGGAACTCTCGGGCCAGAGGCTTGAAGCATTCTTCGTCTCTGGGCGCGGCGTTGATTGCCAGACGTTACCTGAAGCATTCTCGTGTCCTGCCAGTGAAATTAGCCGACCTTTTTGGCCACGCGCACCATCGCGGGCCGCAACAGCCGCCCTTTAATGCGATAGCCCGGCTGTAACTCTTCCAATACGTGATGGTCCGGTGCAGCGTCGGTTTCCACCATCTCAATGGCTTCATGCACACGCGGATCAAACGGCTCGCCCTGCGCGGGAATGCGCTCTACGTTCAATTTTTGTAGAACATCCTGCAGTTGCTTGTAAATCAAGTCCACGCCTTTGCGCAGGTCTTCTGGCTTGGCGGAGGCATTCTTTAGCGCCAGGTTGAAGCTGTCCATGACTGGTAAGAGCACGCGGACTGCGTCGGATACGGCAAAGTCGCGGAATTCGTCACGCTCTTTGGCGGCGCGCTTGCGATAGTTATCAAATTCGGCCTGCAGCCGCGCCAGGCGGTCAAATAGGTCGTCACGCTCGGAGCGCAGCTTCTGTACTTCGCTTTCACCAGCGGCAGCCACGGCCTGGGGGCTGATGGAAACGGTATTCCCGCCGAAGCCGTCTGTTGGGTCTTCAATGGGAAGCTCATTGGTAAAACTTTGTTTTGGGTCTTCGCTGTTCAATGGTTCGTCTTTCAGCTGTTCGTCTTTTGTCTGCATCTGTTCTGCTTTGAATTGTTCTGCCTTCAATGGGCTGCCCGGGCTGGCCTCAGCCTGTGCGTTGGTCTTGTGCGTTCCGGGTCGCCGGATGGGAATTTTCACGTGTTCTCATTCAGCAGCTTGTCAAAGAGCTGCGCGATATAGGAAACCGCCGTGATGGTGTGCTGATAATCCATGCGCGTTGGGCCGATGACGGCCAGCGATCCGCGCATCTCTTCACCTACACGGGCCGGCGCGCCGATCAACACAAAATTACGCATCTCCGGCACGGCTTCTTCCAGGCCAATGACTACGCGCACGGCTTCCTGGCGCGTATCGAGATAGGCGGAAAGCAAATCAGCCACGCGTTCTTTTTCTTCTAAAGTTTTGACCATGCCGCGCAGGCGTTCGCGGTCCTGGTCATTGCCCACCAGGTTTGCCACGCCTTCCACAAAGATGTTCTTGGTGGGCTCTTCGGCTGCCAGCGCTCCGCCTTTTTCAAGCTCATGCAGGCTCTTCATCAGATGGTCGTACTCGGAGCGTTCCTGCTCGATGCGGCGGCGCAACTCGGTTTTGACACTGCTGATGATCCACCCGCGGAAGTTCTCATTGATGTAATTCGCGGCTGTGTTCAGGTCGCTCTGGTCCAGGTCCTGCTCCAGACGCATCATGCGGTCATGCACTACGCCGGATTTCGTGACCACTACGGCCAGCACGCGATTATTGGCCTGCCGGGAGAAATAAACATGCTCCAGCGCGTTTTTGGGGCCGGCATTGCCGATGGCCACGCCTACGCCGCTGGAAACCAGCGAGAGCACGTGGGAGGTGCGTTCCAGAAACTCCTGTACGTCCACGGTGCCTTGTAAAGTGTCTGAAATCAACGTCTGGTCGGCAGGCGAGATGGTGGCCTTGCCGGAAATCTGGTCAACATAATAGCGATAGCCCTGCGAGGTCGGAACTCTACCGGCCGAGGTATGGGGCTGTTCCAGGAAGCCGCTGTCAGATAAATCCGCCATTACGTTGCGAATTGTGGCGGGGCTGAGGCCATCCTTATTCTGACGGGAAAGCGTGCGCGAGCCTACCGGTTCACCGGTGGAGATATAGGTTTCCACAATGGCGGTGAGGATTTCCCGTTCACGAGGGCCGATTTGTCCTGGGTTTGCCATACTGCAGCTTGCTAAAGCTATTGTTTGCAACAATTTGACAGGAAAATCCGAAGCTCCTGCCAAGTCACATTTTAAGGATGTTAGTGGGTTGTTGTCAAGATAGCACTTAAAGCTTTAGAGTGCTAAAAAAGTATTTTTGGGGCTCTTGGCTTTTAGCTCTTGTTTTTTAGCCTTTAGCTCTTAGCCTTTGGCCCTTGTTTGGAGAATCCGGCACATACGTGGTTCGGTTGTCCGGCTAAAGCCGGACTGCCAGAATGCTGAACGCAAAGAACTCTGCGCGTACTCGACCCTACTGAAAGCTGAAGACCAAGCCAAAGGCTAATGGCCAAGAGCTAAAAGCTAGGCGGCAAAGCCGCCTACTGTACTTGAATCACATCTCCTGGAGCGCTGCTGCTTTTTACTTCTGCCAGGCGCAGTAGCACCTGTTTGGTGAAATCGTAGAGCGCTTTGGAGTGGGCTCCATTCTCGCCGTCCAGTGCCGGAGGCTTGCCGGAGTCGCCGCCTTTGCGAATTTCTGGATCTAGTTCAATTGAGCCTAGAAATGGCACGCCGAATTGCTGGGCGGTCCGCTCTACGCCGCCTTTGGAGAAGATATCAATCTCCTGGTGGCAATGCGGACAGAGAAAGTGGCTCATGTTCTCCACGATCCCCAGAACATCGACGCGCGCGGTGCGAAACATCTCAATGGCTTTGCGACCGTCCTGCAGGGAAACGTCAGATGGCGTCGACACCACCACTGCGCCGGTAAGCGGCACGGTTTGAAAGAGAGAAATTACAACGTCACCGGTGCCCGGTGGCAGATCGACAATCAGGTAATCCAGTTCGCCCCACACCACTTGCTGCAAAAACTGCCGGATGATCTGGTGCAGCATGGGGCCGCGCCACACGATTGGCTTATCTCCGGGATTGAGAAAGCCCACGGAGATAATTTTCACGCCGTAATTCTGGAGAGGCTCAATGAGGTTTTCATTCAGCACGCGCGGCTGCTGGCTGGTGGCCATCATGAGAGGAACGTTGGGGCCGTAAACGTCGGCGTCTAGCAGGCCGGTTTTGTAACCCATTTTTGCCAGCGCCACGGCCAGGTTAACGGCGACGGTGGTTTTGCCGACTCCGCCTTTGCCTGAACCAACTGCAATGATGTTGCTTACGCCCGGCAGCGGTGTTGGTCCCTGCGGCGGGGCTCCGTGCTGATGTCCATGAGCCATAGGTGTTTGATTATACGGGAAATATTTAGCGAAGTATTTGATCGAACTGTGGATCCGCCCTCTCCACGTTTGTGGGATCATGGTTCCAGAGCAATATCGATGAGAGACAATCACCAGAGCTATCCTGAATTAGTGTCCACACACGAACGCGACGGTTTGTATTTCGGAGTGATATGTCTTAGTTTGCCTTCCGACTCGGGCGCTTTCGAGTTCGGCGTCGATGTGAAAGGGCATCAAGCGCTTAAACGAATACTGCAAACGCGTCCTTTCGATCAAATGCCTGGAGTTTATTGTAAATATTTTTTCACCGGCAGTTATAGCCGAAAGCTGAAAGATGAGCTGGTCACTGTAATTGTACGTGTGGAACAGGGCGCTAGTGCTAAGAATTTCCACTTCGACTGTTCTGACTCTTTAGCATCAAATCTAGTGTGGTTCTTTTCGTTGAAAGATTTTAAAGAGCTTGCTGCTCTAAAACGGATAAATACCTAGCGCGGCTTTAGCTTTTTACCGCGTTCTTGCGGCCCAGCTCCCATTTGCGCAGATCGCGGCGGCGGCCGGCGTCTTCATAGCGGCGTTTTTCTTCGTCGGTTTCTGGAATTACCTGCGGTACGGGACGGCGTTTCTCGTGCGCGTCAACGGCGACAAACGTAAGGTAGGCAGAAGCCACATGGCGTGTAACGCCGGAGATATAGTTTTCCGCAAAGCACTTTACGCCGGTCTCAATGGATGTATTGAACGCCCGGTTCACGGAAGATTTGAGCGTAAGTATGTCGCCAATATGCACGGGTTGGCGAAAGTCAATGTGATCAATCGACGCCGTGACCACATGGCTGCGAGAATGCCTGTGCGCGGCAAGCGCGCCGGCAATATCGATGAGGTGCATGAGGCGTCCACCAAGAAGATTGCCGAGCTGGTTGGCGTCATTCGGCAGAACAACTTCCGCCATGTGCGATTGCGATTCACGCACAGGCCGCGGCTGCATGTGGCCAGGATTAGGGACGTTATCGTTCGAATTCATAAATATGGCTGGTTATCAATTTGGCGATCAATCGATTGCGCAATTTCTTTTGGACTGCATGTCTGAAAGTTTAAAGTTCCGGAAAAGCCCGGCTAGTCTTCAGCCGAATCAATCACAATTTTGCGCAGACCGCGATAGAGCGTCTGCACCACTTCATACACGTCAGATATTCCTTCGGTGTAGCGGGTGACGCTGCCGGAATCCAGATCGGCGGTAACGTTGTGAGCGAGCTTGCGCATCATGTGCATGCGTTCGGCTTCCAGTTGCGGCAACACTTCAAAAGGATCGCCACCGGTGGAGTTCAATTCCACCCACTGCACCATGGACCACGAGGTCTGCCGCATGTGCTCCACGGCGTCATGAAACTGGGCGATGATGCGCGGATCAACTTTATCCACTACCAGCGATTGCTCCACCTGGTTAAGATCGGCGATGGTCCGCGTGACCTGAACTGAAAGCTGGCTGGAACTGGCGCTGGCGGCGGTGCGCGGAGCGCTGCGGGCCAAAGGCTGCACGGGCGGCAGCGGATCTTCATGCACGGTGCGGCGCTGATTTTGCGGTGTCATTTCCTGTGAGCCGGCAACGGTGCCGACCAGAAATTCCAGCTTGTCCTGGTCTTCTTTGCTCAGGTGCTGGAAGATAAGTCCGACGCCCACGGCATGGTGTGAAACTTTTACGATGGCGCGGCCGCGCACCACGGTCTCATGCGCGCGCAGCATGAAAAGCAGCTCTGTGCCCACAGGCGGGGCTGAAACGGTTTCAACATAGCAGCCGGTCACGCTGATGTCACTGAGATTGCCGAACATGGGCGGTGCGCCTTCATTACGGCGCAGCTCAACGCCACCGGTAACATGGAACCGTTCCTGGTTTCGCCTGGTTCCTGGATCTTGCATAGGTCTCCTAACTCTGCCCGGCGGCGGCATCAGCCTGCTTTTCTCTGCAAAGAGTGTTTTCCCTGCAAAGGGCGTTTTGCTGGCCAACGGCGCCGCCGAATATTTCACTACCGGTTTAGCCGGTATCCGCAATTGCGCGCTAAAAAGTTTTTTGCCCGGCTCTACGCAATAGATGCCAATCTGCCGGGACTTGGCTGCGTCATGCCCTACCCACACCACCCGGCAGCGCGCCTTCTGCTCACCGTGCTGTAATGAGATTACCGTGCCTTCCCGTACGCAGTCGATACCAATCAGCCGGGCGCCCACAGAAGAGGTGTTTACTGTGCGGGCATGCTGGACGAACGGTTTGCCGTGCAGATCCATGCCCCACACTTTTACGTCGAGGCTGATGTCAACACGGGGCTCAAGAGGACGAATCATAAAATGGCCGGCGAGAGGTTGCTTTGATGGTACGTTCAAAAGGCCGCAGATTCAATGGAAACATGCACTTACGTAACAATCGATTAAGATAAAGGCCATGGAAAAGCAGCCAGAGCGCACGATTGATCTTTCACAGTTTCACGGAGTTGGGCTGATCGTTTTAGCTTCGTCAGGCACCTTTTACACCGCACAAGTAGAAGGGTGGCCTGTTCACATCACCAGGCTGAAGGCGTGTTTGTGCCGCTTCCAGTCATGCCCGGCGCTCAGGAAATATGGGTTTTGCAGCAGTGCTTCCGCGGCGAATTGGGGCCAATCAGCAAGGACTCTGCTGAAATTGTTGATCGAACTTTCAGGAGAAATGGACATGTGTATCTCAAAGTGAATCGGGCGCGGCTGAATGAATCGTATGAAGCATGGATTCATGTTTTGGTGGATGACTCACAGAAACCAGAATTACCTCTCAGGTTGCCGATCTCCGGTTTTGGTAAATGTGAAGGCATTTTGACATGGCCCAATAGCGACTGAAATTCTGATCGCGTAAATGTGTCTTAAGGCGTGAACGTGACTTTTACCACCTGATAGTAGAGGCTGGTTGTACCCTCAAACGCGGAGTCGGTTCCGATCATAAGCCAGGCGGCCCCGGTTGAATCTGTCTGAACGGAAA
>DASZMF010001092.1:0-2300 GCA_035552035.1 Candidatus Angelobacter sp. | reverse complement strand
ATTCTGGCTGGCGAGCCGATTGCCATCCAACTCCGCTATCTGCAAACGCTCACGGAAATTGGCGTGGAGAAAAATACGACCATCGTCTTCCCATTACCAGTGGACATGATCTCCGCGTTCACCAAAGCTATTGAACATATTGGCAAGTAAATTGGGAAATCGGGTTACACTGGGGCGAGTCCAGACTTAAACTGGGCTCAAAACCGGGGGACGGATGGCAACAGGGACACAAATGGCTGAAGAAAAAGAAACCGATCAGGTTCGCGACACAGAGTTCACCTTAAGCACCAGCAAACTTCTGGGCCTTTTCTTTGGCCTGGTCATTATCTGTGGCGTATTTTTCACCATGGGTTACATGCTGGGCAAGAGCACCAGCGCCGGCGGCAGAACGGAGATTGTCGCCACAGTGCCAAGTGGCAGCGCAGCCGGCAAACCTTCTGCTGCCAATAAGACGCCTGAAGCTGTGCCTGCTCCCTCCCCCGCCGCTAGCGACGCAAGTGCCGCCAAGCCCGCTGATCAAGCCACTCAGCCCTCTGGCAGCAAAGCCCCAGATGCCTCCAATCCACAGCCCACGGGTGACGAAATAAAGAATGGCGCTGCCAGCTCTTATATGGTGCAGGTAGCGGCGGTCTCAAAATCAGAGGACGCAGAAATTCTTGTCTCATCATTGCGTAAAAAGCAGTACCCGGTCTTTATCGCCAACGCTCCCGGCGATCCGCTGTTTCATGTGCAAGTCGGCCCCTTCAGCGACAAGAAAGATGCTGAAGCCATGCGCACGCGACTGTCTGGGGATGGATATAACGCGATTGTGAAATAGTTCTTTCTGAAATCCGTATCCGCAAACGCGTTTTTCTGAAATCCCGAATCCGCGAAAGCGGTGAGGGATCCCTATAGCTGCCGTGCCTTCAAGTATCGCGAAAATACTAATTTGCTTTTAAAACGGAAACGCTTGTTCACCGAAGCTGCATTCATAGCGATAGGGTTCCCTCGCTATGCTCGGGATTACAGAAAACAAACTAATTACTCCCCAAACCTCTGCTCCAGAAACGGATCGCCATACATGTGGTATCCGTTCTGCTCCCAGAATCCGGGCATATCGCGCTCAGTAAATTCCAGCGCGCGCACCCACTTCACAGATTTCCAGGCATACAGATGCGGCACAATCAGCCGCAGCGGATAGCCATGGTCAGCGCACAATGGCTGGCCGTCATGGTGCGTAGCAAAGAGGACGTCGTCTCGGTCCAGATCAGCCAATGGCACATTTGCTGTAAATCCCTGCTCGCCATGCACCAGCACAAAGTTTGCCTCGGGTTTGAGCTTCACCAGCTTCAGCACGTCTTGAAAGGCAACGCCAGCCCAGTCATTATCGAAGCGGCTCCAGCGGGTGACGCAGTGAAAGTCACTGTGCGTCTTGACCCGGGGAAGCTTGTTGAATTCGTCCCATGTCAGACGCACTGGCTGTTCCACCAGGCCGCGTATGCGGAAGTCCCATCGCGCAGGATCAAAGCGCGGCACGGAGCCGTGATGAAGCACGGGCCACTTCAGCGTGAGTGACTGCCCGGGAGGGAGGCGTCCGTCTTGCCGCATTTGCTGCTCTTTCTCTTTGCGTTCATTGCCGGAAAACAGGCTGGATTCATCCATATTCTTATTTTATTGGATTCAAGTGCAGGGTCAAAGGCTACATGCTCGTTTACTAAGCAGCAAAGCCCGCAGAAAACCTGATACACTTCAGCCGCTTTTATCACCATCTGTTAGGCCCCTACCAAAAGCAGCAAGGGACTGCTAATAATGGAGGCACCATGCTTGAAAGACTAGATACTTTAATCGCTTTTGCCACCGTGATGCTCGGCGTGAGCCTGTTAATCACCATTCTTAACCAGATGATCGCCAGTATGCTGGGCCATCGCGCGACCTACCTGAAAGACGGAATCATAGACCTGCTGGAAACGCTTGATCCAACGCTGGGCGCAAACATTGAAAAAATTGCGAATGATGTTTTAACGCACAAGCTCGCCTCAGATTCAGTTTTCGTGCGGATCGCCTACGCTCCCCTGCGATGGAAGCTCGCCTCCACCATCCGCCCGGAGGAGCTGGCAAAGCTGCTGACGCTGGTCTCTGCTGGCAAGCCTTATGCCGCGAATATTCAAACTATTCTGAGCCAGGTAAACCCTATCGTGGCGCGCGAAGCCACACTGTTGGCCAGCACCATGAATACGCTGGCCCCTGCATCAGTGGCCACAGCGGATGAGCTCATTAAAGAATTTTCAGACAAGACCACGCAGGCCATGGGACGGCTGGAA
>DASZMF010001091.1:0-5017 GCA_035552035.1 Candidatus Angelobacter sp. | reverse complement strand
TGAATTTCTCTGTCTGGAGCATTAGGCCTTGCCGGTTGCAGCTGAATTGAAATCTTTAGGACACAAAATCTCGTTCCACAGCGGCCTCTCGGCAGCCATGGCGCGCAGGCAGGACTGCGGACGGATTCTGATGTATCACGGCATCGTGGAGCAAGAAGCGCAGGCACTAACGGCGCAATTGCATTTTATGGCGCGGCATTTCAAAGTCGTGTCGTTGGAAACGATGGTTGATCGGCTCGCAAATAACGCTGCTCTGGAAACCAACGAAATTGTTTTGACCTTCGACGATGGCCTGCGGAACAACTTGTCCATCGTGTATCCCATTTTGCAAAAGCTGCAGATGCCCGCCACGTTCTTTGTATGCCCTCAACTGGTAGAAACAGAGACATGGCTCTGGAACAATGAAGCGCGATGCCGCCTGCAGACATTGTCTTCGCCTGCTTTGAGCGATCTAAGTAAGTCTTTGCGTGCTCCAAACGATTCTTCCGAAAAAATAATTGAGTGGATGAAAACTTTGCCCTTGCAGGAGCGCCTCGAAGCCGAGGAAACTATTCAGCGCGCGACAGTTCACTTTCAGCCCACCGCCGCTCAACACGCGGCTTTTGACATGATGAACTGGGATGATCTCCGCTCACTTGATCCGCGGCTTATTACCGTGGGCTCGCATACAATGAGCCATCCGATTCTTACTACACTTTCAGATCAACAGATCGAAACTGAACTCGTGGAAAGCGGACAGTCTCTGGAGCAGCATTTGCAACGGTCTATAGATTTTTTCTGCTATCCCAATGGCTCGTATGATGAGCGCGCTTACGAGATAGCAAAGAAGACATACCGCGCCGCGCTCACCACGGAAAACGGCGTGGTGCATCGGCATGAGAGTATGGATCTTCATCGGCTGCCGCGTATTCCGAGCGCTGAAAATGCGGCCCTGACCGCATGGCGGCTGCACAGGCCGGGGGCGTGAAGGTTAAGCCCATGAGTGAAATGACTGTACTGGTACTTGACGGACATAGCCGGGCGGCGCTGGAAACCATGCAGAGCCTGGGGCGACTCGGCATGCAGATTGACTTGGCGGCAGAGACCAAGAATTGCCTGGCCATGCACTCCACCTATGCCACACGAAAGCTTAAGCAGCCAAAAGCCATCTCAGAATTCCACGCATGGCTGCGCGCGCAGAATGCAACACGGCACTATGCGCTGATTGTTCCGTCCACAGAAGCTTCACTGTTAGCGTTGCGCCAGTTAGAAGAAAACGATCCTCTGCGCCTCAAGGCCGTGATACCGGGAAACGCAGCGCTTGAGACCGCGCTGGACAAAGAGAAAACATGGCAATTGGCGCATGAATTAGGCATTCCAGCGCCTGCCAGCATTTTGCTTTCGTCGGTTGCAGAGATCGGGCAGGCCACTCAGTTCCCTGTTGTCCTAAAGCCCACGCATAGCAAGGTGATAATCGCGGGTGAGCTGCGCACGCTTGCCGTGGCCGTGGTGAAAAGCGAAGCAGAACGTCAGGAGCAGTTGCAGCGATGGCTTCCGCTCACGCCGGTACAGCAGCAGCAATATGTTTTTGGCCGAGGGGTAGGCGCAGAATTTCTTTTCAATCGCGGAAAGAAGGTCTGGCACTTCACGCATGAACGCGTGCATGAATATCCGCTGACCGGCGGAGCCAGCTCGTATCGCCGCTCCATTGCAGCGCCAGCTCATTTACTGCGCGACGCAGAAAAGCTTCTCACCGCGCTCAACTGGCATGGCGTGGCCATGGTGGAATTTAAAATGGACGCGCAGGGCCGCTATTGGCTTATGGAAATCAATCCGCGTTTCTGGGGATCGCTCGCCCTGTCCATTGATGCAGGCGTCGATTTTCCCAGGGGATTGCTGCAAATTGCCCTCAGCCAGGAGACGCCTTCTCAGCCGCAATACAAAACTCATTACTACACGCGCGATTTGCGTACTGACTTTGACTGGCTCAAGAGCAATCTGAGAGCGAATCCGCAAGATCCATTGCTGCATACGCGGTCACGCTCATTTTCATTCATTGAACTGCTTCGTCCGCTCACCGGCCGTGAAAGCTGGGACCATTTTGACTGGCGCGATCTAGGCATCACGGCGCGGGCGATGACATTGGCCGTGACAGACCAGCTGCGTCCGGTGTATCGCAAGCTCAAGAGTCGATATACGCAGCAACGCATATTGCGGCACCACCAATCGCTGCTGCAACGTCTGGCGGCTGCCGGTGGTCCGCGCAAAATTGTTTTTCTTTGTTATGGAAATATCTGCCGCAGTCCTTTGGCGGCCAAGCTCGCAGAGCAGCGGCTGAGCAATGTGACCATTGCTTCAGCGGGCTTTCACAAAACCACGGGCAGGACGTCGCCGGAGAAAATGCAGCGCATTGGTAGTTCCCTGGGGATCAATCTTTCAGATCATCTCTCGGTACGTGCTACATGTGATCTGCTGATGGGCGCAGACCTGGTGATTGCCATGGACATGGAAAATCTCGACCGGTTGAAAAGCGAATTCCCTGAAGCCAGATCGAAGACAACACTGCTGGGTCTCTTTGGAAACCCACCGGCGTTGACGATTGCCGATCCTTATCTAGCCGACGAAGCTGCCACCAGTAGGATTTGCGAGCAGGTGCGAAGCAGCGTTGACGGCCTTGCGCTCTGGGTCGCTCAGTCTGCGGCGACAAGCTGTCCCGTAGAAGTTCCCGCAGCCGCTCCCAGCGGACGCTAATCCCGCCCCTCCTGTACTAAGAGGAAAATTGACGCGTAAAATGTGAAATCTCTTGCATATAGCCAGAAAACAGGCATCCGCCAAGGCTCTTAAGTATCCTCAAGACAATGATTCTAAAGGGCATTACTTCCTCCAATTTGGCACGAGACTTGCCTTTAACCATGGTGGCTCCCTGGCAAAAGCAGGGTTCCCAAAGGTTATAAATGTACTCAAGTTTTTATGGCTTAAAACAAGATCCTTTCCGGCTTACCCCGGATCCCCGTTTTCTGCATCTGGCTGAGCCGCACAGGAATGCTCTGCGCGCCATGGTTGAGGGCGTTGCCGGGCGCAAAGGCCTGCAGGTTGCTATTGGACCTATCGGCACGGGCAAAACGACCCTGCTTTATTGCCTGCAGCACATTCTCTCGCATGAAGCTACGCGGGAGCGTCCAATGCGCTCTGCCTTTGTTGTGAATCCCACGCTCACGGCGGATGAGTTGTTTGAATCCTTATTTGACGAGCTTGAGATCCGCGCTTCCGCGGCCACCAAACCGGCGCGCCTGCGGGGATTACATGAATTGCTGATGGCATCACACAAGAACAACAGCGCTGTGGTGATCATTATTGACGAAGCGCACCTGATGCCTCCAGAACTGATTGAAGAAGTTCGCCTGTTGATGAATCTGGACAACTATCCGGTAAACGTACTCCAGATTATTTTGAGCGGACAGCCTGAGCTTCTGCCCTTGTTGATGAAGCCTGAACTCGCAGCTTTGAAGCAACGCATTTCCGTAGTCACAAAACTTCGCCCACTGACTTTAACCGAATCCAGGGCATATATCGCAGAGCGGCTGCATGTTGCCGGACTGCGTGGTGACAGCCCATTTACAACGCCCGCATTGGAAGAGATTCATCGCTTGACGCAGGGCGTTCCGCGGTTGATCAACTCACTGTGCGACCACGCTCTTACGCTCGGCTTCCGGCGGCAATCGAAGAAGATTGATGGCGACTGTGTGCTTGAAGCCGCTGAAGAAATGGGCATGATCCAGCTTTCTTCCGGAACGCCGGAAAACAACCCCGGCCCAATGATTGGGCTGGCACAAACAGGTTCTTGAGTTACCAGAAATACAGGCCCCAGGTTCTAACGAATCCAGACAGGATAACGACGGATGAGCAAATTTTTTAACGAAACACGCAGCACGCACACCAGCAGCCCCGTTCCCACATCGGCCAACGTGGACATCCAAGAGCTTGTTGGCTCACTCAAGCAAAGCATGGAGAGCAATGGCTCTTCTGCGTCGCATTCCGGTGAGTTGGACCTGAGCCAGTTGATGAACCCGCTCAAGGAGTCGCACGTAGCGGCTTCTGAGGTTGTGGCCGCGCGCCTGGAAAACTGCCGCAGCATTCGCCTGCCGCGCACGGAAGAGAGATCTTTCCTAGTGTCGCAATATAACCCGACGATGCAGTCAGCGGTGGAGGCTTATCGCACGCTGCGCACTCGCCTGGTCAAACAGCAGACACGCAATGGCGCACGCTCACTGGTGGTGACTGGTTCCACGCAGGGTGAAGGCAAGACGCTCACCACGTTTAACCTGGCCCTGTGCTACGCCAAGATCGAAAACTGGCCGGTGCTGCTGGTGGACGCCGACCTGCGTACGCGCGGACTCTCTAACCTGGCTGGCGACCCTGACTCACCTGGGCTGGCTGAAATTCTGGAGAACGGCGGCTCGTATCAGTCCGCGATACTGCGCACTGACGTTCCCAATCTTTACCTTCTGCCTGCTGGCGAAACCACGACTTCCCCTTCAGAGCTGTTTTCCGGACAGCGCTGGAAAGAGTTCATGGGCTGGGCATCAGAATCGTTCCGCCTGGTGCTGGTTGATTCGCCACCGGCGCTGAACCTGGCCGATTTTGAACTGATTGCGGCACGTTGTGAAAGCGTGATGGTAGTTGCCCGCGCCCGCAAGACAGCCAAGGAATCACTGGCCAAAGTTCTGGCCCAGGTGGATCCGCGCAAAATGGCAGGCGTGGTGTTCAATGCAGCTGAAGAGCCGGCGGACAATGGATACTATCGCTACTCGGCCGCCGCAAAAGCTGACGTAAGCTAGTGAATGGCAGGACAGAAACAAAAAGGCCCTCCTTGCGGAGGGCTTAATTTTTTAGGTTTGGAACCAACAGAAGGAAAAGTGAGTGCGCTAAAACTAGCGCGCAGCGCGTGCAGCCCGTCTGCGGCGCAGAATGGTGGCGCTGAAGATCAAAAGTGAGCCCAGCAGGATGAGCCATCCGGATTCAGGAAATGACTCAAAAA
>DASZMF010001090.1:0-2782 GCA_035552035.1 Candidatus Angelobacter sp. | reverse complement strand
TGACACAGGCAACCGCCTTTGCCTCGATGCTGCACGAATCTTTCCGCGTGTTGCAGTCCATGCCGCCCGAGCATTTTCTTGACTTCCGTGAAGTTACCGGCCAGGCCAGCGCGGTACAGTCATTCAATTACCAGCGGCTTGACATTGCTTTATTCGGGCTGAGTCCTGAGAAGGTCAGCATTTTTCAGCGTGTGCCGCACCTCAGCAGTCTGCTGCAATATTCCAGCCGTGAGTTTGCGTCGCTCAGATCTTTGCTGAATGCGCTGCCTCAGCGCGGCAACATGGAAGAACGCGTGCTCGAACTGGCGCGGTTACTTGACCGTCATCTGCTCTCCTGGCGCGGACTCCATCTGAGTTTTGCTCTGCGCTATTTGCCTCCGGAAGCGCTTGGAACGGGCGGTACGGCAGGGCCTTCTTATCTGCAAAAATTCTTCCGGCAAAGCCTGTTTGACGATACGGAACCTGATTTTGCCTTGATTGAAGAGATCTTCGGCGGATCTTCCAAAATCCAGGAGATATTCCGGGCGCGGCCAGGAACGCGGATCGCTCCCGCAGAGAACCTGTGGTTAGGACGGGTGGCCGGCATTTGAGCGGAGGTGGTTTGCGAGAAAATCAGGTCCAACATTCATTCGGATCAAAGGAGTATGACTTTCATGAAATCATTCCTGAATTTCCAGCAGCTACGCTTTGGCCTTCGAATCCTTACTTTGGGACTTCTTACTTCCCTTGCCGCCACGGCCGTGGCGCGACAAAAAAACGACAACGCGTACGTCGTAAATGTCACCACTGGTTCGGTGATCGATACGAAGACCAACGTCCTCACAACGACCCTAGCGCCACCCATGACCGGTCCACCTGATCTGGTGGGCGGAGCGGTAACTCCTGACGGAAACAAGGTCTATTTGACCAATGCCGGGTTTGGCGCTGCCAACACGGTTCTTGTGCTTGACGCTGCTACGAATACCGTCACTGATACGATCCAGGCTACGGGTTCATGACCTGCCCTGGCGCCAAAAAAGCCGTAGACGATTTCATGGCTGACAAACCGGAAAAGATCGTCCAGCTATCCTGTGGCAGCGCTTTCCTGATACGACAGCGTGCGATGATGCGCGATTCGTCAACGCTGTGAGAGCCGTGGCATAAGCGGCCAAACAAATTAAATAGAGCACTTCACTCAGTCACTACGGATTTTGAAAGATGCCGCGGGTGATCAATATTTCGTCCACAAAGAACTGCAATGTGATACGAAAGGAATTGCAGAGGAATTACTTCAATGATTGGCTGCAGTAGCATTGGCGCCTCCGGGACGCGCAAAATGCACGGGGCTATTTTTTCCACCTCGGTGTCCGTTTCGCTCACGATTGCCAGCACAGGGATCTCTCGCTCAATAAATTCGCGGATGCTGCCCACTGTCTTGCTGTAACGCAGTACTGAATCCGCATCGTGTCGGTCCAGCGTCGCCAACACAACAATTGGCAGGTGCTCATTCACCAGCGCGGTCGGTCCGTGTTTAAGTTCGCCGGTGGGATAGCCTTCAGCGTGGATGTAGGAAACCTCTTTGAGTTTGAGAGCGCCTTCCAGTGCAATGGGGTAATCAATATCCCTCCCCATATAAATGAAGTCTTTGTAGCGGTGAAGCTGCCGCGCGAATTCGAGAGAGGGCTTGTCAGTTTTCAGGGCTTTCTCAATTAGTTCCGGCAGTTGGGGCAAAGTGCGCAAAGCCACGTCAGTAGCATGGTTCATGGTGGAGCGTACTTGCGCCAGATGCGCGGAGAAAAGAAACAGCGCAGTCAGTTGCGTGGTGAAGCTCTTGGTCGCGGCGATGGCAACCTCTGCGCCAGCATGTGTGAGTAAAGTTGCGTCCGCCAGCTGCGTGAGTGGCGTGTCCGGAACATTACAGATGGCCAGGGAGCATGCGCCTTTGCGGCGTGCTACCTGCAGAGCCGTAATGGTGTCAATAGTCGTGCCAGATTGCGAAGGGAAAATGGTCAGTTCATGCGCGGCAACCACAGGGTCGCGATAGCAATATTGGCTGGCAAAATCCACTTCCACGTCCAGCCCAACCATCCGCTCCAGCATGAACTCACCAACCATTCCTGCGTGCCTGCTGGACCCACTGGCCGCGATCGTAATCTTTGTAAACGACCGAATCAATTCCTCTGAAAGTCCAAGCTGCGGCATTTTTCCACTACGATCCAGGTTGGCTTCAATTACCGTACGCACCGCCTCCGGCTGGTCGTAGATTTCCTTCATCATGAAATGTGCGAAGCCGGCTTTGCCTTTGCTTTTTTCTGTGTTCACGTTCCCACTCCTCGCGCCATTTGCTCGCACTTCCAACGCATACTCCTTCTCGCTCGATTAATCCTCTACAACCTGCATCTCGTCTACATCCGCCATGGTGGTTTTTTGCTGTGTGCCAGAAAGCGTTTGCCATCCTCGCCGTGAGAGATGCCAAAAAATCAGATAGCCTGACACTGCGGCAATCAGCAAAAGCGGAATGCCTATCTGTGGCTCACCAAATATCACCTTGCCTATGCCAAACAATGTTGCGTACACAAACACGCAGCCCAGCACCCAATCCAGTCCGTTGGCTGCCAGATCTTCTACCGGAGCGAGGTCAGGAACTTTTTCAGCTATACGCCGCCAGCCATATACCGTGGGATGAACACGCCGGTAAAATTCCACCAGCTTCTGCTCTGGTTCAGGCGGCGTGAGGAAAGTGGCCAGGAGCCAGGCTACGGTGGTTCCTGTTGCTGTAACGAGGGCTGTTTTGGCAAACACC
>DASZMF010001089.1:0-2137 GCA_035552035.1 Candidatus Angelobacter sp. | reverse complement strand
AAATGATGCGTTCCAGCAGGAAGCACCGGAAATTCAAAGGTGCCCGCGTGACTGTCCCAGTGGCCGGTGGCAAAGACAGGTTGATCAAAATCGTCCATCAGCGCAGGCTGCGATATCTGCTTGAAACCCGCCGCACCCAGTATTGTTCCCGCCAGTTTGAACGCTGGCACTCGTTTGACCGTGAATGCCACGTGCTCCCGCTGACCTGCGGAAAGTTCAATAGGCGTGGCCCCGGCCATGTCCGGCGAGTCGGGGTAGTAGAGGATCGCGGGAAAAACTTCCTGAGTATTGAGTTGTACGGGCGCGCGGCGCGTAACAGAGTTGGTTTTAAGCACCAGGAAGTATCGTCCGCCCTGCAAGTCGGCTATCCGGAATTTTCCATCTTCATCCGTACGAATATTGCCGAAATTATTATGTTCAAGGCGGCGGCGTCCTTCAGGATATTTCACCTCAAGTACTTCAATTATGGCATCCTCCACCGGCTCGCCGTCACCATCCATAACCTCGCCAAAGATCACAGACTCAGGTAAAAGTTTCAGTTCCACGTTTCCGGTATCGGGTCCCACTTTAATGTTGATAAAAGAAATGTTGTTAAAAGACGCGCCGTTCTGCGTTTGTCCCGGGGGGTAGAAGCCTGGCTTACGCGCAGTAAAAGAAAGGTTCCCAGAGGGCAGACCTGTAAATACAAAATGGCCTTCAGCGTCAGCAAGCACTGCAGCTTCCCGCATGCCGGAAGCTTTCACCAGCGCGTGGGGGATTGGCTTGCCCGTTTGCGCATTGATCACCGTCCCTTCAACTTTATATACATTCTCTGATGAAGGAGTTTGGATAACCGGCCCCGGCTGCGCAGAAAGCGGCCTGACGGTTGCAAGCAGGATAACTAAGCAGAAGTAACGAATCATAACTAGCAGGGATGGTTTGCTTCGGTCACTAAGGTAGCCTTAAACCATGCGGAACGCAATAAGTTTATAGTTTCCGCTAGATTCAAAGCTATCTTTAATGCAAGGAAGCCAGCCACTTTTAAGTGAACGTGCCAGGCCCTACGTTCTTGCACGAAAAAGCGCTAGGGGCGAGAAGTTCTTAGCAGCAGGTCAGCGGCAACAAACACAAAAAACACCACGGCGATCACGCCGTTCATGGTAAAGAAAGCCGCATTGAGCTTACTGAGATCATTCGCCGAAACCAGTGAATGCTCGTAGGCCAGCAATAGAGCAACAACTACCACGCCGATTATCGCCAGCTTGCCCAGCCCAAAAACAATCACGAGTGCAACCAGCAATCCCAGCATGAGCAAGTGCAGCGTTCGCGCCACCATGAGTGCAGCGGGAATTCCCATGGCCTGGGGAATGGAGTTCAGCGAGTTCGCGCGATCAAACTCAATATCCTGGCAGGCGTAAAGCACGTCAAAACCGCCCACCCAGAAGGTGACTGCCGCCGTAAGCAGCAGAATGCGTGGATCCAGAGAGCCGCGTACGGCAATCCACGCCGCAGACGGCGCAATGCCAAGGGCAAATCCCAGCACCATGTGCGACCAGCGGGTGAATCGCTTGGTATAGGAATAGAACAGCACCACGGCCAGCGCCACGGGCGAAAGATAGAGCGTTGCGCGGTTCAGTTCAGCGGCTCCCAGTACAAACAGCAGGCAGGCAGTGATGACAAAAACGGTCGCAAACTTTTGCGAAAGCGTGCCGGCGGGAATAGCACGCATGGCCGTACGTGGGTTGGCGGCGTCAATGCGCGCGTCTGCAATGCGATTGAATGCCATGGCCGCGGAGCGCGCGGAGACCATGCACAGGACGATCCAGCCAATTTTAGCTGCGGTGGGCATACCGCCAGCGGCGAGCATGGCGGCGCAGAGCGCAAACGGAAGCGCGAAGATGGAGTGCTCCCACTTGATCATCTCCAGCGTGGTTTTGATGTTGGTAAAAAGAGGCACAGATTATTTTAATGGAAGCTCAAGAGAATGGGTGGGTGTAAAAACTCTTTGTTCTTGGCAATTAGCAATTAGCTCTTAGCAATTAGCCATTGGCTTTTGGCTTTTGGCTTTTGGCATGTGATTGCCTGGGCTATGGTTGAAGGTTTGGTGAGAAAGGTGAGCGCGAAAAACGGCACGGATTGGAAATCTCGCGTCTCAGGA
>DASZMF010001088.1:0-2952 GCA_035552035.1 Candidatus Angelobacter sp. | reverse complement strand
GCTGCGGAGTTCCAGGGCAGTTGTCCACGTCCATTTTTCCAACTTTGATTTTTCCCTGATAGGCTGCTGCGACCTCATCCACAACGGGAGCAAGCATCTTACAGGGTCCACACCAGGCTGCCCAAAAATCGATCATTACTGGCTGCTCGCTTTTCAGTACTTCCTGGTCAAAATTGCCATCAGTTATTTCAAGTATTCCCGCGCTCTGCATGAAAGTCCCTACCTTGGTTTGATTTGTCCTTGCCGGAAGCCGGTCTTTATTAACCTACCATCCTAGCAAACGGATTAGATGTTGCAGCGGGATTTAAGTTGCGAAGCTAGGTAAATGATTGTTTGGAAAAGAGATATAGGTACACGGAAATTGTTACCAAAGTGACGTGGACGAAGGGACAGGGTGGCTCTAGACTCATCCTCGGTGGTAAGGCAGTTCTGGGGGAGGGCTGCCGGGCGTCCTGCGATTCGTCGCAGGACGTTTGTATTTTGCAGCGAATGCGCGGCTCAGAAGCGAATCCAGAAAAAGCAAAAGCGGCCATTCAGCCGCTTCGCCACCTTTTAGTGCCTGTCGTGATCGTCGTGGTCGTGACGCCATTTCCAGTATTCTTTCTGACGATCTTTGTTCTGGTGCTTGTAGTCCACGTAATCGTAATGGCGCTCACCAATCCATTGGTGGTAATAAACGTCTTCACCCGAATTCCACGTATGATAGTCGTTGCGGTACGGATCGTAAGTCCTATACCGGTGCTCCGCGCAACCGGTGCTGGCCGCAATGGATCCCAGAGCCAGGGCTGAAACTAACACTGCTGTAAATCGGCGCATGCCTTTTGTTCCTCCTCGTCCCGCGTGCGATTTGCCCGCTGATAGGTAATTAGATGCTTAAACCGTGCTAGGGTTTGACCGTCTGGCTTCACAAAACTTAACATTGGGGCGAGGCGAGGAATCAGGAGTTTTTTGGTTGCCAGAGATCCGGTCTCCCTCCATCATGGGGCCGTGACCAGAACCTTGCGAATCGGATTATGATGGGCTGGCGGTGGACTTGCTGCCGTGGTGGTCGGCGTAGCTGCTAGTGGAGGTTTTGGCATCTGTGGCCCGCAGCATGAAGGTTCCTTTGTTCTTGCTCTCACAGGGTTGGCTTGCTTCTTCGCAGGCCTGGTCATTGTGCTCGCGGGCTTTCTCAAAATGGGCGTTCAGAAACTAAGAAACTCTTCATCAGATCCGCGCTAGAAAATCTTTTTAGCAGCAGGATTTCTCCGGCAGGCAAAACGGCGCGGCCCTTAAAATTCCTCTGTTCAAAGTGTTATCCTCAAAGGTTAGGGATCCTCCGGAACTGCGTGCTTAAAGCGGTTCCAAAATCAGTCTGAATCACAAACAAAAGTTTGAGATCAAATAAAAGATGAGCAGCAAAAGCGCAGAGTTATCGACCAACGAAATTGAAGGCAAAGAGCGTGAGCAGGTGTTTGACGCCTTCCGCCACTGGGGTTATTTAGACGCCAACCTGAATCCGCTGGGCGGAAAGATCGGCGGCGGTTTCGCTGACCTTCCCGCTGAAACAGAGGGCGCTGACGAAGCGCGCAAGATTTATTGCGGCACCATTGGGGCTGAGTTCATGCATCTGCCGCAGCGTGATCATCGCGAGTGGGTCCAGCAAAAAATGGAGAACGCCAGGCCCCAGCAGTTGGGGTTGCAGGTAGAAGACCGGCGCTGGCTGGCTGAG
Source organism: Candidatus Angelobacter sp. (assembly GCA_035552035.1). Taxonomy (GTDB): domain Bacteria; phylum Acidobacteriota; class Terriglobia; order Terriglobales; family Acidobacteriaceae; genus Angelobacter. The sequence goes on along the minus strand of DASZMF010001088.1, from coordinate 1,241 downwards.
CGGCTCATGCAGGCCGATCTGTTTGAGCAGATCATGCAAACCCGTTATCTGGGTACAAAACGTTTTTCCGGGGAAGGCGCGACCGCGCAAATCCCGCTGTTGGATGAAATTCTGGAAACCAGCGCGGAACTGGGCGCAACCACAACCGTAATCGCCATGAGCCATCGCGGCCGGCTGACGGTTATGAATTTGAACGTCGGCATTCCTGCGGAAAACGTGTTTGCCGGATTTGAAGATGTTGATCCACGCTCAGTGCTGGGCGGCGGCGACGTGAAATATCACCAGGGCGCTACCGGCGAGTTCCACACGCGCAAAGGCAAAGTTGTGCGGACGCACCTGGTTTCCAATCCCAGCCATCTTGAAGCGGTTGATCCTGTGGCCCTGGGCCGCACCATGGCCAAGCAAAAACATGTGGGCAAAAACGGCATCAAAGAAATTCTGCCAATCATCATGCATGGTGATGCGGCCTTTGCCGGGCAAGGCATCCTGGCTGAGACACTGAATTTTGCCGGCTTAAAAGGCTATTCCGTAGGCGGCGCGATTCACGTCATCGTGAACAACCTGATTGGTTTTACAACGAATCCGCGTGAACTCCATACGGCGCGCTTCTCATCCGATATCGCCAAGCGGCAATCGATTCCCATCTTCCACGTGAACGCAGAAGATCCAGAAGCGGTGTTGCGCGTTGCGCGCATGGCCGCCGAGTATCGTTACCAGTTTGGCAGTGATGTGGTGATTGATCTGATCGGCTATCGCCGGCACGGTCACAGCGAGGTGGATGACCCAACCATCACGCAGCCGCTGCTTTATAAAAAGATCAATGCGCACCGTCCGCTGTTTCAGATTTATGCGGAGAAGGCCAAGATTGATACTGCGGAGATGGAACAGAGCTTTCGCGCCAAGGTGGATGAAGCTTACAATCGCGCGGCGCAAATGCAGAAATCGCCAGTCCTGCGCAAGCTTCCAGGGTATTGGGACAAATATTACGGCGGTCGTTACAAGCCTGAATATGAAGTACCCACGGCCGTCGCGGAAGATAAGTTGCAGCAGATCACCAGCAAACTCACCACGTATCCGGAAGGGTTCGCGATCCATCCCAAGATTAAGAAGCTGCTGGAGCAGCGCGAAAAGATGGGAACCGGCAAGTCTCCCATTGATTACGGCATGGCTGAGGCCATGGCGTTCGGCTCATTGCTGACGGAAGGCATTCCCATTCGTCTTTCTGGGCAGGACTCTCGCCG
>DASZMF010001087.1:0-2238 GCA_035552035.1 Candidatus Angelobacter sp. | reverse complement strand
GCAGCCGGGAGTCGACGCGTTTTAGGCGCACCAGGAAGAATACCGCTGCAAGCAGAAAGGCGATCGAGGCGAGTTTTAACCAGAGACCAGGCGGCACAGACCAATTCAACGGGAAAAAGAGCACGGCCCATTCCCGGTAGAACAGCGCCTTTATCGTTCGCAGCAGGCTGAAATTGAGAATGGCAGGCGCGCCCGCGGCATCCCGATAGCCGCCAATTCCGCCGAGAAACCATTCGCGGTAGAGAAAGACAATGCCGCACAGCACGGCAAGAATCCCCGCCAGTTTGGCGATGGCCGTGGGAGGCCTTTTGGTGCGGAATAGAATCAGGCACAACGCCAAAAGTGGAAGACAGAAGGCTGCTTCTTTGCTGAGCACGGCGAGAAAGCAGGCGCACGCCATCAGCAAGAACCATGCGGCTTTGCGGCTGTCTATAAATAGGTTGAGCGCGATCAATGCCACAAGCGAGAAGAAGGTTGCTAGCAAGTCAAACTGCGCGGCCATCCAAGCAACTACCTCCGGATGCGAGGCATGCAGCGCGAAGACTAGCGCTGAAATGAGTGATCCGAGCCGCCCGAATGTTAACTGACGGCAGAGCACATAAAGCAGCACGCTATTCACCGCGTGGACTAAAACATTCCAGAGATGCCAGCGGACGGGGTCGGCGCCGGCCCAGCGGTAATCAATCCAATAGCTGACATAACCGGCGGGACGAAAGAAAAAATCACCGCCTTGCGGGTGGTGGATCAGAGAACGCGCGATCATCGCCGCCCAGCCATCGCGGCTGCCGGAGAGATGAGTATAGTCGTCAAAAAGCAGCGGATTGGAAATGGCGGGAAGATAAGCAGCGACGGCAACGCAGCAGATAATCGCGATACAGACCGCGTTCGAGACGGCTATTTGTTTGTCCGGGCTTGCGCTGGCGCGCATTCGATTAAACGAAAGCAAAGCGCAACCAAGCGAGAACGACAGAAAGGCGATGCTTTCCAAATTGAGCGGCGATGCGGCGATGCGTGAAGGCCCGATGCAAACGCGAACCAGTAATGCAGCGCTTGCCATGGCGCCTATCGCCGCTAGAAGTATTTTGACCGGATGCATCGCAGTATCATCAGAAGAATAACGCGCGAAGACGTAAGCATCGCTCGCGGCGTAAAACGCTCGATTGCCGCTCATGAAACAACTTGTAGGGACAACCGGGCTGGGCTTACGAAGCAGCGAAAGCTTGCGCTGGCAAATGCTGTGCCTGGTGACTTTTGCCGCCGCCGCTGCAGTCGTTCTTAGACGGCCGGACGTATTGTCCAATGCACAGTTTTACGCGGAAGATGGCGCCATCTGGTATGCCGACGCGTATAATTTGGGCGGCCTGCACGCCTTAACCATCACGGCAGGCGGATACCTCAATTCGCTTCAGCGCCTGGTTGCCGCGTTTTCACTGCTGTTTCCGCTTCGCTACGCGCCCTTGGTCATGAATGTCTTCGGAATCATCATCCAGGTGCTACCGGTTTTGTTCCTTCTGTCGCGCCGCTGCGCAAACTGGTGGCCGCTTGAGATACGGCTCCTGCAAGCCGCCATTTACATAGCCATTCCAAATTCCAGTGAAATTCATGTTGTACTGACCAACGCTCCATTTCACTTTGCACTGCTCGCATTTTTGGTGGCGACGGCCGCCTCGCCATCCAATTGGCAGTGGAAGATTTTCGATATCGTGGTGCTGGTCATCTGCCCTTTGTCCGGCCCTTTCTGCATCATTCTGCTGCCATTGGTTTTGGTTTTTTGGCGGCTACGCCGGCAGCGTTGGTCGCTAATGGTAGCCGCAGTCCTAGCTCCCTTGGTAGCGCTACAAGGAGCAGTGTTGTTATTGAAGGGATACGCGGGCCGCGCTCCGGCAGAGTTGGGGGCGACCCCGATGCTGTTTCTGCGGATACTGGCCGGGCAGGTCTACGTGGGCGCCATTCACGGACGAAACCAATTTGCGTTACGTGCCCATCCGGCGCTTATCTTAGTTGTGCTGTTGTTGGGCTCGTCCGTTCTGGTTTATTGCCTTTGGACGGCCACTCTCGAGTTGCGTCTCTTCATTCTGTTCGGATTGCTTCTCTTTGTGGCCTCGCTCAGTAAACCACTCATTAGCGGCTCGCGGCCCTTGTGGGAACTCCTCGCGGGCGATGCGGGCTCACGCTATTGGTTTTTGCCTACGCTTGCTTTGTTGTGGTCTCTGCTGTGGTGCGCAACACAGCAGTATT
>DASZMF010001086.1:0-1618 GCA_035552035.1 Candidatus Angelobacter sp. | reverse complement strand
AAAACCCACGAAGCTGTAATCGCCAACAGCGTCAAATCTGGTTCCCCCAGGCGAAGCGTAGCCAGAACAGCCGCAAGACATGCCACCAGGGCAAACAACACCCCATGCAGAATATTCTTGGCCAGCAGCACAGTTCGGATCGGTGTAGGAGAGAGGAACAACATCTGAATGCCCGTTCCTTCACCCCCCATGTTGTTAAAAATCAGCTGCGTGAATCCCAGTAGCGCATAACAAACGCATAACGGAAACGCAAACTGAAAAGGCCGTCCTCCCATGGCGCCGTTCCTGAACAACGTGCTGATTACCAGCACCGTGAGTAACGGCGCTCCCATCGCAAATAGCAAAGGCATCGACCTTGGAATGGTGCGCAGTTCCTTTTCGATCACCGCGGCGATCGGGCCTGAACCGTCCAGTAGCCACTTAGTGTCGTTCTCATTCCGCTTTCGCGCGGCAGGCGCTTCACTCAATCTCTCTCCGCGAAACTCCGCACCTAGACGGACACCCAGCACCGCTCCGGTAGCCAGCATGTATAGATCCAGTACCCCCAGCAACATCAGCGACCGTTCCGGCTTACCCTCTTGTGATTCTGCTGTGGCCGCTGCGGCAAGTCCCGGCGGGAGCCACGCTCCCAACGCGCGAGCGGTCTTAGCCCAGGTATTTATTTCCTTCATCATGTTCTGCTGGTTGTCTTTTGCCGCCACTTTGTCTGGTTTTTGATATTGAGTACCGCTCCGAAGAGCCGGATTCAGCAATTGAAGACTCAGCATCATCAGCAGAAATATTGCGCTCGCTACCTCGCGTGTCCTGCGCTTCGCCAACCATCGATCTACCCAGGCCAACACTGTTCTCGCTAACAGAATGTTGAACAAGCCGAAGAGCCCAAGCACGAGAGCCGCTCTGAAAAACAACTCCGGTCGTGCCAGTGTTGTGCCCGTCAAGATTCCAATACTGCAAATTCCTCCGAGGATCGTCGGCACATCTACAAGCCCAAAGACCAGGTTCAGAAGATAGAACGATCCAAAGCCCACTGGAAATCGCAGCAACCCGTTCAGATCAAATTGCTCCTGGAATGAGGCCAGCGCAATCGGCAATACTTGCCACACCAGAAACACTGTCCAGAACAAGACCGGCATCAATTGCAGATGCCCGCTCTTCACGATTGAATAAGCGCCGCCTCCCAGGCCGAAGCCCAGGGCAATTCCCATGATCGTGTAAATGATCAGTCCAATCCCGCGCGCCCCAATTTCGAACGCTCCCTGCACAGAGCGCAAATTGTTCGTGACCATGCGCCACCGCATCACGACGAGCGCCGCATACTGCCGACGGGCCATCCGACCAAACGGACCGCCTGAACCCGTTGCCGTAATGTCAGCTTGCGCTAGGCCAGCCATGAAAGCTCCGGTGCCTGCTCCTGCCCGCTTGCCCCCACGATCGAAAAAAACATTTCTTCTAGGGTCAGCCGCTGCTCACTCTCCGCGCCTGGCAGCGTACTTGCCACGCCAGCGCGCAGTTCTTCCAGCGATCCGTTCGCCACCAGACGCCCCTGGTGAATTATGGCCACGTGACTGCATAATCGCTCCACGATCTCGAGTACATGCGTAGTCAAAAAGATCGTTGC
>DASZMF010001085.1:0-2519 GCA_035552035.1 Candidatus Angelobacter sp. | reverse complement strand
GGGGCAAATCGCGTTACCAGAGGCCTGATGACCCGCATAAAAGCTGATATTTACTCGCTGCTGAGCGCCCAGGTCTTTCCGCCGTCACTGCTGGACCAGAGCTGATTGTCAGAGGTTTTTACCTGCACGTTGAATGTGCCGGCAATGATGCTGACAATGGACCCGGTGGCGGCGTCACCTAGTTTTACAGTCTCCCAGGTTGAGCCGGAGTCGCGTGAATGGATGAGCGTAGCATTGCTGCCTCCGGCCCATATGTCTTTGCCGCGGGCGTTTACGAAAGAGAACTCAATCGCCGCAGCCGGGTACGCGTCTTCCCACTGAGATGGGCCGGACTTGATCAGCTTGCCGCCCGCCACTTTCCACTGTGTGGGTTCGGTGGAAGATTGATAGCTGGATGCGCCGAGCGCGCCGACGCTGAAAGAATCAGAGTTGGCCAGGCTGCCGCCTTCAGTCTTTGCCGGCGCGGCAGAAATTTCAGCAGACTGTGTTCTTTCCAGGGTGCTGCTGAACATGCCCGGGCCGCCCAGCGCGCTGGTGCCCAAAGTGCTGGCGCGCAGCGCTGGAGCAACCGCACGCAGACGTAGCGTGTGCGCCGTTGCCGTGGCTACCTTGCAGATGGTGCAGCTAAAACGCTCCGGACCGGGAGTGGGAGTCAAGAGCCGTGCGTTTGATTTTGTGATAGCGCTGGCAGGAATGTCAGAAAAATTGGTGATGGTGTTCGCGCTGTAACTGAATGGGCGAGTTCCGGAAGCAGTTTGCGGCTGCGGCGCTGCTGGAACGTTCCGGCTTTGCCCAGCATTGTTTTGGCCGCCCAGGACAACGGTGTCATCGCTGTTGGCGAAGAAATTCGTGTTGAGGTAATCCTTTTTCTGCAAACCAGCAGTGAGAACTGGTTGCGGAGCGGACAGCGCACTGGATTTGTCAATAGGTGCGTCTTGCCGCTGGCGAGCTTTTAAGTCTTTTGCTGGTGGGGCCTGGGGCTGCGTTTGCAATTGGGGCTGCGCTTGAGCTAGCTGCAAATTATCCAGTGCGGCAGATGCTGGCTTGCTTTGTGAAGCCTTGGCTTCTGACGTGTTAGCTGTTGCAGAACTTGCTGGCGATGGCTGATCTACCGAAGCAGGCGCTGCCGGCTGGGGCTGGCTGGGCTCTGAAGCGGGCGCCGGATTTACCGGGACAACCACTTTTGCCTGCTGGCTTTGCTGCGCGGGTGACTGGCCTGCTTTGTGAGAAAGCTGAAACACTAAAACTGTAACGATCGCCATGGCAGCTACGGAAGCGGCCAGGCCAAAAGCGGGATTGAATAAACGTCGCCAGGCGGAAACCGGAGCTGGCTTGATAACGGTCTGCGGAACCAATTCAAGTTCTGGCAGACTGAGCGCTACGACTTCGCGGCATGGTTCGCAGACAGCAAGGTGCGCCGCCATGTTTTGGCGTTCGGCCGTGGGCAGGGACTGTTCCACATAGGCCGTAATGGTATCGGCGTCAGGGTGCCCGGGAGCGCTATTTTGAGCCCCGGAAAGTTGTTGACGCAGCAGGTTGGATAATTCAGGCATTGCTAATCAGATCCCTTATCCTGTTGGAACGCAGCAGGACGATTTTCTTGCAGTTTTCTGGTCACATCTACTTGCAAATAACGCACATCGGCTTCCAGGGCCTCTTCCGCCTGCCCCCGATTCATGCCTCTTGACACCAATCCGGCTATCACCTGCTTTTTCAAGCCTTTAAGCATCTTCTCCAGACGGCGACTGATGGTGGATTCATGCACACCCACCATACGGCCAATCTGGGTCAAAGTGCGGTCATCCAGGTAATAAGAGGCCAGTACCAAGCGATCTTCACTGCTGAGCAGCCCCAGGGCTTCATCCAAAGCGGCTCCCAGGCGGCTATCCAGGGGGCTGACGGGACTGGCCGGCGCTGCGGAGAACTGTACCCCTTCTTCCGCCTGCTCTTCAAGACTTACTAGACGCTTGGTCTTACGGTAACGATTCACAAATTCCTGGGCCAGTACCGTTCGTAACCAGCCTTCCAGCGAGCCGCGTCCCATATAAAAATTCAGGCGGGAAACGCGACGCCCCTCGCGCTCAGAGGTACCGTAGAGGTCAGCGTAGAGAGAGTCAGCCAGGTCGCGTCCGCTGGAATCTTCTTTGGTGATGCCGCGCGCAATGTCATACAGCTTTTCTCTGAAGCGGGTGAGAAAGGCCTGCCATGCAGCGTCATGGCCGGCGGCGCAGGCGCGTGCCAGAGCCAGCTCTTCCAGTTTGAGATCGCGCCAGAATTCCAGCTTCTGCTGCGGAGTAGCTTCAGGAACATACTTCTTGGCTACCTGTTCCAGAACTACTTCAAAAGCTGGCAAGGTCAGGCCATAGCGCTGGCCTCCGCTTTTCTCAAACAGGATGAGAAGAGACGGTGCGCTTCCTTCCGCCGACCTTGGCCCAGCACTCATGGTTCGGATAGTACCAATTTTAACTGCAAGATTACTGTCATTTTACATTCTTCTAGTGAAAACAAGGGCCTGGGTT
>DASZMF010001084.1:0-1633 GCA_035552035.1 Candidatus Angelobacter sp. | reverse complement strand
ATTGCTGGCATCGGTTACGACGCACGAGTAACTGCTGCTGCTGGTGTAAGCAGGAGCAATGCCGGCGATGGTGCAGGTGGTCGCGGCCGAGAACGGGCAGGTGCCAAAAATTTCACGCGCGGTGTTGCCCAGGGACGTATTCGCGCACGTGGTGGTAGCTCCGCAGCTCACCAGCGTGGGAATGTTGCCCAGGGTGAGCAGCGAAGGCACTCCCGTAATGTTGGTGGTAATGCTTTGCGTCGTGCCGGTGATAGTGATCTGCGTCGTGGTGAAGCATTGCTGTCCGGTGCCCAGGGCCTGGGGAACGGATCCGACGCCGCTGCAGATTACGAATTGCCAGTGCGTGCTGCTGGGAGTGAGCGCAGTATTGGATGGCAGGCTGAACCCAAAAGTGCCGGTGGATGAAAGCTGAGTCGGCGTGTTCGGCGGCAGCATGCCAAAGCCAGTCGCGGTAAAAGTGGGGCTCGCGCCTCCGGAGACGTTCACAAACTGCGGCGTGATCGTGCCAAAGGCATAAGGCAGCCCGTTGGGATCGGTGACGGTCCCAGAGACGGCCGTGGTTTGAGCGAATGCCGGCATGGCCAGCGTAGCAAGAATGGCGACTGCAAGTAGAAAGCGTTTCATGGTTGTGTTTCTCTCCTAGTGTTGGGACCGCTGACGCTCGCGGCGATAAATCGTGTCTGACTGTGGGGCTTGGGTGGATCGAGCTTGATGCCAAACATCTGCAGGAACTGGCTACCTGGTGGAGGCGCGGAGGTGGACGTAATGGTGATGCGAAAAAAATCCACGAATATAGTTCCACTACCAGTGCGCGCTGCAACAAAAACAGCTCCAAAATTTGGGTTGTTTATGTCGCTGGGAGTCCACGTGGTCAACCAAAGATCGGTTGATCCGCCATAGCTAACAGTTGTGGGAGTTGTGGGCAATGCTGCGGCCGTGGATTTGTTGGCTCCAGCAACGGCGCCTGCTTTAAGCAGGTTCACGTGTGACTCAGTGGCGCCGGCGGCTGCCTGCTGGGAATATCTTATTTCCAGCAAGATGCCATTGACGGTGTCCGTGGAGTTGACGGCAAACGCAAAACCAGTGCCGATGAGATCAGCTGTTGTCCCTGTCAGATTTGAATTGGCGTTAGCTCCGTCGTTAGCCTCAATGTTTGTGGGATTTAGCCAACTCGCAGTGCCGCCACCAATGGTGTTTGTGGTTCCTGTGGCCGCTGTTGGAAAGTTAGGCCCAGCGGTGTTGAGGAAAAAAGCCAGTGCTGGGGTAGCCGCCAGCGTTGCAGCAAAGACAATTGCTAATATTTTTTTCTTCATCTAGTGCCCCTGGTCCACGGCGACCACGTTCCACACGCTGGCGTTCGCATTCCAGATGCAGCCGATGTAATCGGTTTTGGTGGCGGAGATCCCGGTCGGCGCCGGCGTGGTGGTGGAAAAGCTGTAAGCCGCGTTGAAGGAATAGGTCTGCGCGTTCGTGCTGGTGATTCGGATGATGAGCTTCTGTCCGTCTGTCGGCGTCCCGGTGGGCGCGTTGATGGTGAGCGTGCCCGCGGACTGAGCATTGACCTGCGTAACTTCGTCAGAGGTGTCAGAGTTCGGCGTGATCGACGTGGCCGTAGCAACTGAAACTGCGCGCG
>DASZMF010001083.1:0-3387 GCA_035552035.1 Candidatus Angelobacter sp. | reverse complement strand
GTAAAACCTGCGGCAGCCCTGATCAAGAAGAGTCACCACAGCAGCCGCCATGATCGGTCCATTTTCCAAAGTGAATATTTCAAACACTTCCGGCATAAGCTCTGCCGCACTGACCAGAAACTCAATCCGCGCAGGATCATGAAACAGACTGTCAGCCAGCTGAGCGGCCTTGCCTGCAAAAATCGTACGAATGATTTTCGGATGCGCGCCATTGTAAGTCCGCCGCTCAAAGCCCAGTCTTTCCAGCCGTCGCAGATTGCGCCCCAGCCGCGAATGCGCAGCGGCAAATTGTTCCGGCGAAATATCTACACGGCGGACGCACGGCGCAGCGGCAAAAGGAAGCACCTGTAATTCATTCATCACACTGCTGCGGTCCGCTTCGCTTGTCGCAACAATTTCCAGCGGACGCCCCAACGACGCAAGCGTAGCCAACGCCGCCCGCAAGACCTGCTCGTCACCGCTATGAAGAAAGGAACGATAGTCAAACAGCTCTTCCCCCAGCAGACGGATGGAATTATCGCTATGGCGCAACGCCGCAGGAATAATGGCTGCACCGCTTGGGCCTTCTGCGCAGACTACGTATGGCTGTTCCCTGTCGGCAAACTTCTCAGCCGCCAGCAGATTTAAATCAAAGCTCTGAAACACCGTGTACTCGCCGCCGACACACATCTGCTCCCACAGGGGACGCATCCGCAGAAGCTCCTCAGCCGAAGCACAGACAGTTATTTTCACGTTTTGCGTCACATTAGTAAGACGCTGAAATGAGAGTACCGGGATGTGCGAGCTCCAAAGCTCGCTGCGGCAGTAAGCTCCACTCAGTTCCCGTTTTGGGCCTGTATTTTCAATTTGTTGACTGTCTAAGGCTTGCTCGATACAATTTTCTTATTGAAATTGAAATTGAAATTCATTTTCAAAATAGAGCACTTATTTTAACGTAAATTTCATGTTCTCAGCTTTAGTCGTCACATTACGGGAAGGCGTTGAAGCGGCTCTCATAGTCGGCATCACGTTGGTTTATCTGGCCAAAATGGGCCGTCCTGACCTGCGCCGCACAGTTTATTTTGCCTTGGGCGCCGCTCTGCTGGCTAGTGTGGCCGGTGCGGTGGCTCTCTCCTATCTTCCCATTGCGCAGGACAGCTTTGAAGGCTGGGTCGAACTGGTTGCCGCCGTGATGGTGGTGGGCATGATCGTTTTCATGATGCGCACGGCCCGCAAGCTCAAAGGCGAGATTGAATCGCGCGTGCAGTCTCTGGCGGGCGAAGGCTCCCGCTGGGGTCTGTTTGCCTTTGTTTTCCTCATGGTCTTCCGTGAAGGCATTGAGACCGTGGCCATTCTTGCCGGTGTGTCTTTGAATTCCACTGAACTCATGAGCTTTCTAGGAACGCTCATGGGCGTGGGCTTTGCCGTGGTTTTTGGCGTGATGTTTGTCAAAGGCAGCGTGCGGATTGATCTGCGCAAGTTTTTCCGCGTCACGGCTGTAGTCCTGTTCTTTGTGGCCGCGCAGCTTTTGATTTCCGGCTTTCATGAGCTTTCAGAGACCGGATTTCTACCGCCCAGCAAGCGTGAGATGTCGGTCATCGGCCCCATTGTCCGCAATGATTTCTTCTTCCCTGTCACCATGCTGGCCCTGGTGGCGCTGATGATCCTGCTGGAATATCGCCGGCGCAAGCCGCAGGCAGCAGCAGTTACCGCCAGCAAAGCAGAAGAGCGCAAGCTGGAGTGGACAGCCCGCCGCGAACGCCGCTGGGCTGTTCTGGCCTGCACCACGGCCTTCATCTTTATCTTTATGGTCACGGCCGAGTTCATATACGCCAAGGAACCGCCCGCGTCGCCGGCAACCGTGGTCACGTTCAACGCCGACGGAAAAGCCATGATCTCCGCCAAAGACCTGCCGCAAGGCGAATTGCGTTTTTACATCGCCGATATAAAGGGCGCAAAAGTTCGTTTCTTTCTCTATCGCAAACCTGACGGTAAAATCGCTTCAGTCTTTGACGCTTGCCAGATCTGCGGCGGCATTGGCTTTTACAAGGGCGCCAACGGGATCATCTGCAAGAACTGCGCGGCTCCCGTAAATCCGCAGAGCGTGGGCCAGCCGGGCGGCTGCAATCCCATTCCTTTACAATCTACGCAGGACGGCGACAATGTTGTAATCTCCGTCACTAACCTGGCCCAGCAAGCGGGGCAATTCACAAAATAATGTTCCTGCGATTGCTGTTCGAATCATTCCGCCGGCAAAAACGGCGCAAGACGGTGGCCCTGCTGTCAATTGCGCTGGGCATGAGCATTGCCACGGCCATGATCGCCGTGGGCACCGATATTGGCGACAAGATCAACCAGGAGCTGCGCAGCCTGGGCGCAAATCTGGTGCTCACTCCAGCCGAAGACTCATTGGATGTAAACATCGGCGGCGTGAACCTGAAGCCGGCCAATGAAGGCGCATTTATCGCCGAATCAGACCTGCCCAAAATCAAAGGAATTTTCTGGGGACATAACATCAAAGGCTTCGCGCCATTTCTCTCCGCGCCTGAAACAATTCAGACCAAAGGCGCGCAGAGCGGACAAATCAAAGCCGAATTGATTGGAACGTATTTCGCTCAACCTCTGCGCTACGGCAAAGAAGAGTTCACCACCGGCGTGCGCAGCGTGAATCCATGGTGGAAGGTGGAAGGCGATTGGCCGGCAGACTACGCCGCATGGCCGCAGAACCAGCCACCGGACGTTCTGGTAGGAACCAAGCTGGCGCAGCAAAACGGGCTGGCTGTTGGTGATCAGATAGAAATAGCTGGTAAGAGCCTGCGCGTGAGCGGACTTTTAAATTCTGGCGGCGCGGAAGACCAGGCCGTTATCGCTCCGCTACATATAGTTCAAGACATTCTCAAACAGCCGAATGCTGTGCGACGCATAACTGTAAGTGCTCTCACCAAGCCGGAAGATGCCTTTGCCCGCAAAGATCCCACCAAACTCACGCCCGCCATGCGTGACCGCTGGTATTGTTCGCCTTACGCCAACTCTATCGCCTTCCAGATTCATGAAGTGCTGCCGAATGTGCGTGTGGAGCAGATCCGCCAGGTAGAGCAGAATCAGGGCAAAGTTCTTTCACGCGTGTCAGGACTCATGCTGCTTCTGACTCTCGCCGCATTGCTGGCTGCAGCGCTGGCAGTTTCCGCCGCCATGGCGGCCACCATCATTGAACGCCGTCAGGAAGTTGGCCTGATGAAGTCTCTAGGCGCCGGTAATGCCGCAGTGGCTTCCCTGTTCCTCACTGAAGCCGGATTTCTCGCGATAGCCGGCGGACTGCTCGGCTTCCTGGCAGGCGCAGCTCTCGCGCATCAGATAGGACAAAGCATCTTCGGCTCTGCCATTGTCGTTCATCCGGTAGTGCTGGCT